>CAZDTC010000017.1:0-18968 GCA_964508125.1 uncultured Candidatus Kuenenia sp. | reverse complement strand
CGGGCGTGCTCTACGTGCTCGACGAGCCGACGATCGGCCTCCATCCGCGCGACACTCACCGCCTGATCCGCGCCTTGGGCAAGCTCCGCGATCTGGGCAACACGCTCGTCGTGGTGGAGCACGATCGCGACGTCGTCAACTCCGCCGACCACGCGCTCGATTTCGGCCCGGGGAGCGGCCGCGAGGGGGGGGCGATCGTGGCCCACGCCGCGCCCGCCAAGCTCGCGGCCCTCAAAGCCAGCGTGACGGGGCCATACCTCAAGAAGCGCCGGGCGTGCGATGCCGTGCTCGAGCGCAAGCTCGCGACCGGTCGTCGCGAGCCCAAGGGCTGGCTCGAGATCCGCGGCATCCGCCATCGCACTCTCAAGGGTGTCGACGCCCGGTTTCCGCTCGGCGTGCTCGCGGCCGTGACGGGCCCGAGCGGGAGCGGGAAGACGTCGCTCGTGCTCGAAGTGCTCTGGCGCACGCTCGCTCGCCGGCTCCACGCCGCCCGCGAGCAGCCGGGGCAGCACGACGCCGTGAAGGGGCTCGACGCGATCGACCGCGTGATCCTCGTCGACCAAGAATCGATCGGCACCACGCCCGGCTCGACGCCTGCCACCTACACGGGCGTGTTCGACCCGATCCGGCAGCTCTACGCGAAGATGCCCGAGTCGCGCACCCGCGGGTTCACGCCGCGCACGTTCAGTTTCAACGTGCCAGGCGGCCGCTGCGAGGCCTGCGAGGGGCTGGGGCAGCGGCGGGTGGAGATGCACTTCCTGCCCGACGTGTGGGTGGAGTGCGAGGCGTGCAAGGGCCGGCGGTATTCATCGGAGACGCTCCACGCCAAATGGCATGGCAAGAGCATCGCCGACGTGCTCGAGATGAGCGTCGCGGACGCCCATCGGTTTTTCGAAACCGCGCCACAGATCGCGCGGATCCTCGGCACGCTCGTCGACGTGGGGCTCGGCTATGTAACGCTCGGCCAGCCCGCGCCCCAGCTCTCCGGCGGCGAGGCGCAGCGGGTGAAGCTCTCGCGCGAGCTCGCCAAGCCCGGCACGGGCAACACGCTCTACATCTTGGACGAGCCGACGACGGGCCTGCACTTCGCCGACATCGAGAAACTGCTCGTGGTGCTCGAGCGGCTGGTGGACGCGGGCAACACGGTGCTCGTGGTGGAGCACAACCTGGAGGTGATCCAGGCGGCCGACTGGGTGATCGACATGGGCCCCGAGGCGGGCGATGGCGGCGGCCGGATCGTGGCCGAGGGCCCGCCGGAAGACATCGTCGTGCACGCGGAGCGCTGGTCGGCGGATCGCCGTGGTGGCCGCGAAACCAGCGATCTTCTCCGCAGCCACACCGGCGAGGCCCTGGCAGCATGCGGCCCAGCGCCGGCAGGCCTCGGCGGCGCCCTTGCCCGGCCTGCCTATCTTCGCTGACCGGACTCCGAGGCACGGCAGTCACGACCGGTACGACCGGACGCCGATTCAACCGGCGACCAGACCGATCCGGAGGACCCGAACGAAATGAACGCTTCTGCTCATCCCACAGGGTGTGACGGCCGCGGGTGGCTTGCCGCACGGGCCGGCTTTGCCTGCGCGGTGCTCGCGACCGGTTTTGCCATGCTGCCGGCACCGCTGGCGACGGCTGCAGACTGGTCGTCGGTCCAGGCCCTTTCGGGACCGCAGGCTGACGAGTCCGTCATCGCGGATGCTCCCGTCGTGACATCGCCCCAGCACATCGACGACCCCGGCACCCTCGTGGTTGGCGATGATGAGAACGCTTTCCTGCCAGGCAGCATCCCGCCGGAGTTCACGTCCGGCGAACCCGGCTTCGCCGTGGAAAATCCTGCGCTCGATTCAGGCGTTGCGGCACATGAATTCGCGCCCCTGGAGGGTTTGGGGAACGGTCTCGACGATGAACTGCACGAGAGCATTTTCATCTCTGATGACTTCCGGCAGCCGCCACGCCGCTGCCCGCGCTGGACGGCGCAGATCGACGCCCTGCTCCTCTGGCAGACGAACATCCCCAGCCGATCGCTGTTCGTCGACTCCATCACCAACCAGACGGTGCTCGACGCCAACCATGCGAATCCGCCGGTATCGGCGGCGCCGCGTTTCGCCCTGCTCTACCATCGCGATCCCTGCCACGCCTTCGAGATCAACTACTTCCAGATCCAGTCGTTCGCGGGCACGGCGGCAATCGGCCCGGGTGCGAACACGTACGCCACAAACAACCTTCCTAGGAGCCAGGTCTCCAACATCAACGCCGCCCAGATAAACACGTCGGCAGGCCTGAAAAGCTGGGAATTCAACCTCCGCCGCAGCCAGGGGGGGTTCGTCACGTGGATCGGCGGCTTCCGCTGGGTGGAGTGGAATCAGCGGCTCGGCATCGGCGACCTCAAGGCCACGGGTGCCACCGGCGTCGACGGCTACCTCGTGAACACTGGCAACAATCTCTACGGCGGCCAATTCGGGGCCGATGCCCTCCTCTGGAACGCCTACCGCAAGGTGAAGGTCAACGGCCTCGCCAAGGGCGGCGTCTACTACAACTACCAGGCCTACCAAAACACGACGCTTTCGGGCGATCAGGCCGTCGCTCCCCCCGCCTCCAATACGCTCGGCGCTTCAAAAGATGCCCTCGCATTCGTGGGCGAGGTCGGCCTCACCGGCGAATACAAGCTCGCCGAATGGCTCTCCTGGCGGGCCGGTTACACGCTCTTCTGGCTCGGCGGGATCGCCACGCCTGCGAACCAGCTCGCGCTCAGCGATTTCACCGCCCAAGCGACGAGCATCAACACCTATTCCTCGGCGTTCCTCCACGGCGCGACGACGGGCCTCGAAGCCCGTTGGTAGCCCGCGGCGGATGACACCAGCAATCTTCAGGGAGGCAGACACGATGATCGTTCGGACCTTCGGAATCCAGGGGCCCTCGGGCCTGGCCATGCTGGGCCTCGTGGCCCTGACACTGGGTGGCGCCGCCGGTCGCGCGGCAGTCGCCGCAGAGTTTGAAGACCCGGCACGGTCCGTGCTCGTGGGCGACGTGGGCGACGAGGGCGATGTGACCGACGGCCAACTCGACGACCAGCCCACCGGCCAGACGGAGGAATTCGACGGCAACGAGCCGACGATGAGGCTTTTCGCACCCAGCTGCGTGAGTGACGACGGCTGCGTGGGCGGGGTCGCCGACGCCTGCTCTTGCGACGAGTGCAGCGCCGGCCGGCACTGCCATCGCGGCCCATGCTGCCGGCTGGCCGACTGCGATCCCCCAGGCTTGTTCCAACGGCTTGCAGCCCTCCACGATACGTCAGGGGCATGCTGGAGCGGCCGCGTCGATGCGATCATCCTGTGGCGGAACGCCCCGCGATATCGGCCGCTGTTCACCACGTTCGATCCGGTGGCCGTCGCGCCGGGCCCCGTGGCCCTCAATGCCGACGGCCTCCAGAGCGATGTCCTCGCCGCTCCGCGATTGACGCTCCTCCGCACCGACTCGTGCGGCAACGGCCTCGAGCTCGGCTATTTGTATGCCGGCAACTTCTATAGCCAGCGGTCGCTGCCGGAGGTGCGCGACGGCTATGCGACCGCAGCCCCCGGTCTCTACGGAAACGCCTGGGGACCAGCCGGCACTGCGCTGAATTCCGCCTCGGCGACGCTGCTCGCCAATCTGCAGAGCGCGGAGATCAACCACCGCACGTGCGTGCTTGGCGGCCTGGGCCAGTTTCTGGCCGGCTTCCGCTGGCTGCAGTGGAACGAGCAATTGCTCATGTCGGATACGTTTTCAACCCCGCCCCCGCCCGCTGTCGTCACCGACGCCGGCGGCGACACGTATTCGACGCGGTGCTTCAACAACCTCTTCGGCGGCCAGATCGGCCTCGACGCGAAGTTGCTGCAGATCAAACGGTTGCGATTCGATGGGCTCGTGAAGGCCGGGGCCTATTACAATGCCGCCTCGCAGCAGTCGCTGTACGGATACGTGTCGGATGGAGCGGGCGGCGCGTTCAACGTCTCAAACGGCTTCAGCAACAGTTCGCCCGCGGCCTGCTCGTTCGTGGGCGAGGTCGGCCTCACGGCCGTCATCCCGCTCCAAAGCAACCTCGACTTCCGCGTTGGCTACTTCGGCCTCTGGATCGACGGCCTCGCCCAGCCCACGAACCAACTGAGCACCCAGACGCTCACGCAGGGCAACCCGCCCTCGGGCACGCTCGACACCACCGGCGGCGTGGTCCTCCAGGGCGTGTCCCTGGGCCTCGAGGGGCGCTGGTAGGGCCGCTCCGCAACATCCAGCCCACGCAGCCGTTTAAGCCTGGGTGTAAAGCCTGGATGGCCGGTTTTGCGGCCGGCAGGGCCGGAATTTCGGTCGACCATACCGCGGCACGCCCAAAACTTGCACCGGGTCGCGTGATGGCGTAAGTACAATCGAGCCAAGAATTACGCGGCAAAGCCGAACAATCGCGGGCCAAGCAGCGTATCGCTGGGCATCCATTCGCCGCTCCCTCCCCGTTTCTATGTTTCAAGGACCGTCACGATGCTAGATCGGCTGTTTGCCAAGCGCCCCCGGATCTCCCGTGAACGGCGCCGGCGAGTCGCGCAGCTTGACGGCCGGTCTCGCACTGCTGCGACCATCCTCGGCATCCAGGCGCTCGAGGCGCGGCTGGCGCTGGCCATCGAGGTGTTTCAGTATCCGGTCGCGGGCGTCTCGTCGGGGGAGAGCAGCTACGCAGTGCTGCTCATGGACGACACCACCAACGGCTTTCTCAAGAAAAATGCCACCCCGTCCCCCACGTTCACATATGCGGACAACTCGCAGTTTCTCGACAACGCATCGCTCGACGCGATTACATTCGCTGAACTGCCCGGGAGATGGGGACCGCTCAACACGCTCTACGTGACGAGCGGACAGCGTCAGATTTATGCAGGTGCTGCAATCCAGGCGACGCAGCTCGGCAAGACTACGACGATCTCGAATAAGACCAAGGCGATCGACATCGGCGCGAGCGATGGGATCATCCCCGGTACGTTCTTCGCCACGCTGTCGATCGTCGACTCCCAAGGTAATGCCGCTTCGGCGCGGGTGGTGGCGTCGAAACCCGGAGCCGAATGGAATCTCAGCCTCGAGAAGGTGAGTGGTGACGGCGAAATGCCGAACGAGGGCAATGTCGACGCCCTCGGCAACGTGACGCTGCGGGGCTGGAACGAGGCACCGACTTCGGTCGATCTGAGGCCGGTCACGTGGGGCGTCTACACCGAGAACGCCGATCCCACAAAGGCGTTGTCGTTTACGGTGTTTGCCGGGCAGACTCTCACGCAGCGGCTGCTTGTCGACCTGTCGCGCAACCAGTCGACGATCAGCATCAACAGCCCGGTCATCGCCAGTCGCGGCAACGGCGGAGACCCAGGCTTCTTCTCCGGAAGCGGCGGCGTGGCGGGGCAGGTCGGCCAGGTCGCCCTGTATGGTTCGACGATCGTCACGGGCGCCGATGTCTCGTCGAGCAATCTGTTCACCGTGGGCGTTCCCCTGTCGGTTGCGAAAACTCCCATTCCGGTGAGGAACGTCACGATCAACCGCCCGTTGGCCGCCCCGTGGCAGCAGTTGATCCTGGAGGGGGCGGCCGGCGCCCCCGGCCGACTGCTCGTCGGCGAGCAGGGGGCGCTCGCGAACTCACTGCAAACCCCCTCGACTGCCTCCGCGACTTTGCTCGACGTGCAGGCCAAGTACGCCGACGTGGTCTTTGCCGGCGCCGTGAATGCCAGCAAGCAGACCTACCTGCTCCAGTCGCCTGGCGATCCCCGCGCCTACTCGCTCACCACCGTCTCGCCGACGTCCGGCGCCCAGGCTGGGCGGATTCTCGGCGGCACGGTCGGCGTCACGCTCGCCAACGAGGCCGGCGGCACCGTCGACATCCGCACGCAGGTCGACAACCTGCGCATGACGGCCTCCGCGACCGCGGCGATCCCGGTGCTGCCCTATGCGATCCGCGTTGCGGAGGCCGACGACCTCATCATCGACGCGGTGCCTGCGTCGCAGCGGGCGATCGCCATCACCACGGTCGGCACGCTGACGCTCACGGGCTCGATCGAGACCACGGGCGACGTGGCTCTCGAGGCGCGCAACAACATCAAGCTCTTGGCGCCCGTATCGTCGGCCACCGGCAACGTCTCGATCACGTCGGACAGTGTCACCACGAGCAGCGTGGTCACGGCGGGCGGGACTCGCGGGGTGACGTTCGCGTCGCTTTCCGCCACCGGTGACGTCGACATCAACGCGCTCGTCCAGGCCGGCGGGCTCGTGAAGGAGTCGGTGAAAGCGGCGACCGTCACGAATATCACGCTCTCCGGCCTGCAGACGATCGACACTGTATCGCTCGTGAAGGACGACCGCGTGCTCGTCAAGAACCAGACGAATCCGAGCCAAAACGGGCTCTATGTCGTCGATGCGGGAAACTGGTCCCGTGCGGGCGACGCGAATCTCGCGAGCCTGTTCACTCCGGGCTTCACGGTGTATGTGGAGCAAGGCTCGCAGGAGGGCGGCTGGGTGTTCGCCAATCCCGCGAGCCCTTCTCTTGGAGTCACAGACCTCCTGTTCGTGCCAGTCTCCGCCACCCAGGCGTATGCACCGGTGGCGGCCGCCACGACCGCCAACATCTCCAACTTGAGCGGTAAGCAGACGGTCGATGGTGTGCCGCTCGTCGCCGACCAGCGGGTGCTCGTCAAGAACCAGACCAACCCGCGGCAAAATGGTATTTACGTCGTCTCGACCGGTGCCTGGCAACGGGCTGGCGACGCCGACGCGGCCGCCGAACTCCGCGCCGGATCATACGTGTTCGTCAATGGCGGCACCGCGAACGGCTCGAAGGGCTTCGTCCTCGACAACGACGCCGTCCAGGTGGGCCTGACCCCGCTCGCCTTCTCGGCGTTCACAGTCGAGCAGCCGACGAGAACCAAGGCCTATACGCCCGCTAACGTGTTGCCGTCCGTCGTGGCGGCCACGACCACTGACATCGATCTCTCGATGCCGCAGTCGGTGATCGACGGCCAATTGCTGGTCACAGACGACCCTAAGCGTGTGCCTCTTGTGCTCGTAAAGAATCAAATCGACGTTTCGCAAAACGGCGTCTATGAGGTGCAGGCCGACGGGAAGCTCGCGCGGTGGTCGGGAGCGAGCACCTCCAGCCAACTCACCCGCGGCACGACGGTCTTTGTCACCGGCGGGACCGTCAACGCCTCCACGAGCTGGACGTTCAACGACATGCTGAACATGCTCGGAACGATGACTGCCGCCAGTCAGGTGGTGACCGGGCTCACCTCCACGGCGCAACTCGCCGAACGCTTGAGCGGCTCGAACCCCATCCTCGTCACCGGGCCTGGCATCCAGGCAGGAACGACGATCACCAATGTTCTGAGCGACACGTCCGTCTTGCTGTCGAAACCGGCCACGCTGAGCGACCCCTCGGCGGCGCTCTCCTTCCTGGATACCGGAAGCGTGGAAGTGCGCACGACGCCCATCGTCTTCGCGCCCACCGGCGGCAACGTCGTGGTCACCGCCGGCCAGAGCATCACGAGCACGGCGGCCACGCCGACCTCGCGGCTCCAGGGAGCCACGGCGATCCTCTCCGCCAGCCGGCCGAGGAACGGCGTGGCGAGCACCGCGAGCACGATTACGTCGAACACCAACGTGGGCAGGCTGTCGGCATCCGCGCCCGGCGCCATCACGATCGACAACGCCGCCGCGCTCGATCTCGTGAGCGTCGCGACGACGACGGCCGGCCCCATCGCCGTCACGTCCTCCGGCACGCTCACGGCATTGGCGGTGACGGCCGCGGCGACCGCGACCACTCCCGGCGGCGTGACGCTGCTCTCGACATCCGGCAACGTCGTCGCTGCGGGCGTCGCCACGACGCAGGGCGACATCTCGTTGACGGCCGCCACGGGCGACGTGCGCGTGACGTCGATCGGGTCGTATCAGGGCGCCGTAGGCGCCCAGACCGGCAGCGTCTTCATCACCGCGAATCAGAGCCCCGGCGATTCGGCAGGCGACATCGTGATCGACGGCCAGCTCGCCGCCGACGGCACAGGGAGTGATGCCGTCCTCAAGACGAGCAACGGCGCCCTCCGGTTCACGGCGAATGCCGTCGTGAGCGTCAAGGATCAGCTGCTCATCAACACGCCCGCGGCGGTGGTAGCGGTGGATCCGGCCGCGCAAATCTCGGCCGGCAGGCTGAGCCTCACGGGCCAGTTCGGGGCATCCCAAAACCCCCTGACGGCCCTCGGCACCTACCAATCGCTCTACGTCAACCGCACCGACGATGGCGACATCGGCTACACGGGCACAGGCAGCCTGACGGTGGAGGGCGCCGTCACGAAGAAGGGTTCGATCGCGTTCACGGCACCGAATCTCACCGTGGCCGCGCCCGGGATCACGGCCGGCACGGTGGCCGTCGGCGACGGCAACATCGACCTCACTGCGACGACCGGCAATCTGGTCGTGTCGGCCAGCCTCACGGCCCTCAACGACACGGTCAGGCTCTCGGCGCCGGCGGGCACCATCACCCAGACTGCCGGCACGATCGCCGCGCAGGTGCTCGACTGGGCCGCCAAGGTGGCCCCCGCCTTCAAGAGCACCAACGTCTCGTCCTTCGGCCTGAACCTGACCGGCCCCGGCAACCTCTCGCTGGGGACGGCGGGCCGGCCGATCACCGTGGCATCCGCCAGCACCGCGGACGGCAATATCGCCATCGTCGGCAGCAACGTCGTGATCAACGGCCTGGTCAACGCCGGCGGAACGGGCAAGAGCGTCTCGGTCAACGCCGGCGGAACGATCGGGTTCCAGAACGCCGGGCGGATCGTGAATGCCGCAGGCCCGGTCGCGCTCACCTCGGGTGGCACGATCACCGCATTGAACACGGGTTCCTGGACCTCGGTCGCGGCCGGCAGTTCGCTGACCCTGTCGGGCGGCGGAGCCATCAAGCTCAGCACCGACGTGGCCACGCTCGCCGCGACCGTCACCGCCGGCGGCCTGACGGTCACCGAGAAGAACGCCCTGGCGCTGGCGTCGCTGACCGCCACCGGGCAGAACGTGTCTCTCGCCGTCGGCGGCGCCCTCACGCAGACGGGCGCCATCAAGGCCGCGTCGCTCGCCGTGACGAGCACGGCCGGAGCCGTCACGCTTTCCAATGCCGGTAACGACGTGACGAGCGTCTCCGGGAGCACGGCCAGCAGCAACTTCACCTACGTCGACGCCAACGGTTTCACGGTGGCTGCGTTCGGAATCACGGCCGGCACCGCGGCGTCCGGCGACGGCAACATCGACCTCACCGCGACGACCGGAAATCTGGCCGTGTCCGCCAATCTCACCGCTCTCAACGACACAGTCAGGCTCGCGGCACCCGCTGGCACCATCACCCAGACGGCGGGCACGATCACCGCGCAATCGCTCGACTGGACCGCCAAGGTGGCCCCCACGTTCACGAGCACGAACATCTCCTCCCTCGGCGTGAACCTGACCAGCCCCGGAAACCTCGCGCTGGGCACGGTCGGCCAGCCGATCACCGTGGCGTCCGCCACGACGTCCAACGGCGACATCTCGATCGTCGGCAGCAACGTCACGATCATCGGCCTCGTGAGCGCCGGCGGATCGTCGAAGAGCGTCTCGGTCAACGCCAGCGGCACGATCGGGTTCCAGGGCCGCGGCGGGATCGTGAACGCCGCGGGACGAGTCTCGCTAACCTCCGCAGGCACGCTCGCCGTGAGCACCATCACGGCGGGCACCACGCTGACCGTCATCACGACCGGCGGAGGTGGCCTCGACGTGGGCTCGCTCCCGAATGCATTGCTTAAGGCCACCGGCACCCTGGACCTCCGGGGCGTGCAGGGACCGATCGTGGTCCGCAACAACGGCCAGATCCAGGGCTCACCGGTGCTCCTGCCCCCCGGGAAGAACATCCAGGCCGGGGGAACCGTCTCCACGGCTGCCGACCTCGTCCAGATGGTGGCCGCGATCAACGCGCTGCCGGCGATCCCGGGTGCCCGCTACGAGATCATCGTGACGGCCAGCATGGCGATCACGCAGACGCTGACGGTCAATCGACCGATCGAGTTCCGTGGAACATCCCAGAGCGTGACGATCTCCGGCAGCTCCGCCGTGAAGACCGGCCTCGTGCTCAACTCCACCGCCGGTGGCAGCGTCGTGCGAGATCTCACGTTTGCGAACTTCGCGAACGACGCCATCGTGCTCAACGGCAATTCAGGCACGACGATCGCCGGCCTCGTCGTGCTGAATTCCAACTATGGGCTCACCCTCAACGGCACGAGCACCGGCACGGTGGTGCGGTCTAACACATTCACCGGCAATGCCACCGGGATCAGGCTCGTCTCCGCCACGGGGGCGACGATCGGCGGCTCGCTCGCCGGCCAGGGCAACACGATCACGAGCGCAACCCGCGAGGGGATCTTCGCCCAGGGTTTCTGCACCGGCTCCAGGGTGATCGGGAACAACGTCACCGCAAAGACACCATACAACATCACCCAGTCGCGAAATCTCACGCTCGTGAGGTAGCGGCTAGCCCGCATTCTCCACCACCTCGCACCCGCCGCCGGTCAACTGCCGGGTGAAGCGGATGTCGAGGGTGCGGAGGTGGGTGTGCAGGCCCGCGTCCTGGATCGGGAGGATGTGGGCCGGATGGCCCGACTCGTTGTGGTGCGAGTGCCACAGGCCCGGCGGCGTCACGAACACCGAGTGCGGCTCCCAGTCGAATCGCTCGCCATCCTTGATCGTGCCGTCGGGCCCGAGCGTCCGGCCCACCATCGTGTAGCAGCCGGGCTTCGCATCGACCACGAGGTCGACCGCCACCGACTGATGGCGATGCGGCGCCTGCACCGCGTTTACCGGCAGCACGCCGAACATCGCCCACAGCACGTGCGTGATCGTCATCGTCTGCGAAAACGAGCGGCTGCCGAGCAGCACGCTGAGCCTGTTGGCCTTGGCGCTCGCCGGGTCGTGGAGCACCGCGGCGAGCGCCTCCATGATCGCCGCGTGCGTGTAGAGCGTGGGGGAGAAGCGGCGCTGCGTCGCCTCCACGCCGAGGTAACGGAGGAGCGGCTCGTCGTGCACCCAGTAGAGCGCCGCGTCGTCGGCCGCCACGTGCTCGGCCCGGCTTCGGGCCGGCAGCGTGAACAGGTCGCCGGCCCGCCACGGCATCTCGAGGTCGCCGGGGCCGCCCGCGCCGATCCGCGACCGCCCGCTCCCCCGCATCACGAAAAACAGCTGGCTCGTGGCGTTGGCATCGGTGACGTGGGCCTCGCCGGGGCACACATGGACGAAATGTGCGCACAGCCCGGGCGTGGTCGCCGGGCCGGGGCAGCCGAGGGCCGCGCTCGTGTCGAGCGGGAGCGTGCGGGTGATCCCGCGCTCGTGGAGCGCGGCCGCGAACCGCGCTCCGGGCACGGCCCCGAGCCCGCCGTCGGCGAGCGGGTTCGACGCGTAGCGGTAGTCGTGAAACCGGGCGGCTTCGGTGAGCCGCTCTGCGGGCGTGTGATCGTGGGCGGGCTGTAGCATGATGGCGTCCTCCGGATGCACTATCCTACCGGAATCGAGATGGAAGCCCCCGCCCCCAGGATCGTCTCGCTGCTCCCGGCGGCCACGGAGATCGTGGCGGCGCTCGGCCTTCGCCGGGCGCTCGTGGGCCGGTCGCACGAATGCGACGAGCCGGCCGACGTGGCGACACTGCCCGCCCTCACGGCGCCCAGGATCGACGCCAGGGCCTCGAGCCGGCAGATCCACGAGCAGGTGGGCCGGGCTATGACCGATGCCGGCGGCGCAGCCGCCCTCTACACGCTCGATGCCGACATGCTCCGCCGCCTCGAGCCCGATCTCGTGCTCACGCAGGCCGCCTGCGCCGTGTGTGCCGTCGCGGCCGACGACGTGCGGGCGGCCGTGGCGAAAACGGGCGTGCCGGCCCGCGTGCTCGAGCTCTCGCCCGCGAGGCTCGCAGACGTGTACGCCGATATCCTCGCCGTGGGAGCCGCCACGGGCGCGGTCGCGAGGGCGCGGGAGGTGGTCGCGCGGCTCCGGGCACGGGTGAGATCGGTGGCATGCCGCGTGCAGGCGGATGGCGACGGTTTCAGCCGCCACGTGGGGCACCCGTCCCGGTTGCCAAGGCGGGCTCAACTCCCGGCAAGCGAGACGCTTGCCCCACGTGTAGCAATGCTCGAATGGCTCGACCCGCCGATGGCGGCCGGCAACTGGGTGCCGGAACTCGTCACGCTTGCCGGCGGCGTCGACGTGCTCGGCAAGGCGGGCGAACACTCCCACTGGATCACGTGGGATGATGTCATCACCGCCGATCCCGACGTCGTCGTGCTCGCCCCCTGCGGGTTCACGGTCGACCGGGTCGCGGCGGAAGCCGAGACGCCGGCGATCCGCAACCGGCTGAAGATGCTGCGGGCGTTTCGCTCGGGCCGCATCTGGGCACTGGACGGCCATCACCTCGTGAACAGGCCCGGCCCGCGGCTCGTCGACTCGCTCGAGGTCCTCGCGGAGATCCTGCACCCGGGGATGTTTTCATTCTCGGCGACGCGGCGGTGTGCGCGGAAGCTGTAGGACGGGGTTCACGTGGGGCCGACCGTCCCGGTCGCCAATGCGGGCTCAACGTGGGGCAAGCGGGACGCTTGCCCCACGTGGCCGCAATTACCGCAGATCGGCGGGTCTCAGGCCCTTCGTGTGGCCGCCGCTCTTGAACGGCGTCGGCTCGAACGTGCCGACGATATCGACAGCGGCTGCCGACGGGATCTTGTCTTCGAGGCCGAGGGCCCAGTAGCAGGCGTTCACCACGAGCCGGCGCAGGCCGGACGAGGCCAGATCCGTCGAAGATCCCATCGTCGTCGTGAACACGCGGCCCTTCGGCCCGCCGTCCACGGAATACGTCTTCGTCCACGCGATCGGCATCATCGGCTCGTTCTTCTTGGCGTCGGCCCCGGTCACCACCGGCGAATCGGGCGTCATCCCTTCGAGCACCTGCCCGAGCACGAGCGGTTGCGAGTCGCCGGGCAAAGGCAGCCGCACGCCGTAGACGTCGGTCGGCCCCCAGATGTCGCCGTCGTTGATGCCACGCACGATCGGGTGGGCCTTCGCCTCCGGAGCGACGATGCCGCGGGTGCTCTCCGAGCCGTGGTGGCCGTGGTGGTTGATCCAGGTCTCGCCGAGCACGTGGCGGCCGAAGCCCCCCTCGAAGTCCGCATCTTTGTTGTTCCAACCGTAGCGGGCAAACGGCGACTCCCCCGGCAGGTTGAAGGCGTGCGTCGCCGTCCGCAACCCGATCACCGGCTTGCCCGCCTTGAGGTAGGCATCGATCTCCTTCATCTGCGCATCCGGAAGATTGCGAAACCGCGTGGCGATCACCATCAGATCGGCCTTCCGCAGGGCCTCGAGCCCGGGGATGTTGTTTTGGTTCATCGGGTCGATCGTGCCTGTGGCCGGGTCGATCGCGTAGAGCACGGTGCAGGTAAACCCGTGGTGCTTCGCGAGGATCTTCGCGAGTTGCGTGAGGCCCTCTTCGCTGCGGTATTCCTCGTCGCCCGAGACGAGCACGACGTGCCTGCCCTTGCCGGGCCCTTCGCCACCCTCGATCACGAGCCACTGGTCGTTGCCTGCGGCAGCCTGGCCGGCCCGCTGGGTAAACGCGAACACACCCCGCTTGTTGGCCACGATCACATCCGGCCTGCCGTCCTCGTTGAGATCCCCGACGGTCACCTGCGTGCCCACGCCACTGTCGTCGTCGATCTGGTGGGCGACATACGCCGCGCCTCCCTTCCCGTCGCGCACGAGCTCGAACCAATAGAGCACGGGAGGGGCGTTCGGCTCCGGGTCTACGCTCACCCCGTGGGCCCAGCGCCGCTTGCCCGTCACGATGTCGAGCAGGCCGTCGCCATTCATGTCGACGAGCCGCAGCGAGTGCAACTGGCTGAACGCCGCACCTTGCGGGTTCTCCTCCGGCGTCGCCCCCATGATCTTGTGTTCGGTAAACGTGCCGTCGGCGTTCTGCTCGAACCAGCCAAGGCCGAAGCCATGGCCGTCGTAGCTCGTGATCACGTCGTTGCGGCCGTCGCCGTTGACGTCGTAGGCATACATATGGGCGCCGCCCCGCGGAGCATCCTTGGGCCCGAACGGCCCCGGATGAAACGGCCAGATCGTGTCCTTGGAGATGTCGGCTGGTTGCTCGAACCAGCCGTCCTTCGTGAGCAGGTCCATCCGGCCGTCGCCATTCACGTCGCCGGCGCCGTAGCCGTGCGTGTAGCGGAAGTATTTCTTGTCGTTCTCGGGCGACTTGGGCGTGATCGGCCGAAACCGTGCCTTCCCGAGCGGCTTCGACCAGTCGATCTCGGCGAACCCGAGTTGCCCGCCCACCTGCGCGTCCTTCGGCTTGTCGACGGTGCTCGAATGCACTAGCAGTTCGGGGCGGCCGTCGCCATTCATGTCCTTGAGATCGGGCGACTCGCCGTCGGCCACGTCGAAGATCGCATGCTTCTCCCAGTGGCCGGCCTTGCCCTGCGGATTCACGAACACGTGCGCCGCCTCGCCCGGCAAGCCGAACACGAGGATGTCGGCCCAGCCGTCGCCGGTGAAGTCGTGGGCGTAGGCGAGGAAGTAGTCGGAGTAGCCCTTCGCCGGATCGTAGGGCGTCTTCGTCGGGCCGTCGGCGTTGTTCGCCGTCGGCGTGAACTCCGTCTGCCGCCTGAAATCCGGTCCGTGCCAGATCGTGTTGCCGGCAGCGATGTCGACGTGGCCATCCTTGTCGAAGTCGGCCATGTCGCAGCCTTCGGCCACGAAACGTTCGGTGAGCGTTTGCTTCTCGAAGGCGATGTCGGCTGAGAGGCACGTGGCCCCGCAGGCCGCGATCAGGCAGAGCACGGCGGTTCGGAACATGGGGCGGCTCCGGGGGGAGGAGGGACGGTCTGAAGAAGTCTTCCGTGGGGCGACCGTCCCGGTCGCCATTGGCAAGCGAGACGCTTGCCCCACAGGGGGCATCACAGGCCGAAGCCTGTCCTACTTGGGTAGTTTGGCGCGGATCGCGTCGGCGGCGGCCTTCGCCTCGGCCTCGAGGCCCGGGAGCGTCGCGGCCTGCTCGGCAACGGCCAGCGTCGCGGGGCTCGGATAGCGCGGGAGGGCTTCGAGAATACTCTTGCGGTCGGACGGGTCCTTGGCCATGGCGAGCACCTTCCCGCACAACTCGGCCCGCTCCGCGTCGGACAGGGCGAACTGGCGGGCGATGCGGCTCGCGCCGCGGATTGCACGCGTCTGATACTTTTCTCCAATCGGCGCGGCGGCGAGGTCGAGCAGCACCGGCGCCGCATCCGCCGTCATCCACTTGCCGAGGAGCCGTGTGGCCGCATCGGCAAGCGCCTCGTTCCCCGACTTCGCGGCCGCCGCCACCGTGGCGAGCGCCTTCGTGCCGCCGACTTCGCCGACGACATCGAGTAGTTTTTCCTTCGTCTCGCCCGTCGCGCTGCCGATCGCCGTCGCGAGCTTCTCGGCGCAGGCCTCGCGGTCGGGCATCCGCACGCAGGCGGTGAGCAGGGCCTTCTGCGCCGCCTCGGCGTCGGCCGGATCACGGGGCTTCTGCACAGCGTCGACGAGGAGGTTCAGGTTTGCCAGATCAACCACGTTGCCGAGCGCCTCGAGCGTGGCGCTGCGGGTGGCCGCGTCGCCGCTCGACACGAGTGGCGCGATCTGCGGGACGGCCGCGATCCGCCTCGCCCCCACCACCTTGAGCAGCACCGGCAACAGTGCGGGGGATGCTCCTGAGAGCCTGCCGATCACGACGCGATCGACCGCATCGCCGGGAAGAGCGACCAGCGCCGCCCGGGCGGCGTCCGCCACGGCCGGATCGGCCGACAGCGTGAGCAGCGGATCCACGGCCGACGCATCACCGATCCGTCCGGCCGCCTCGAGCGCCGCCAGTCGCACGGCCTGCGGGCCGGAGGCCGCCCAGCGCAGCACCGTCTGCTGCAGGCCCGGCCCCGCACCGCCATCAGCATTGCGGTCGGCGAGCACCTCGACGATCAGCGCCGCCTGCTCCCCGGAGCCTGAGCCGGCCAGCCGCGTCGCTTCCTCGGCGAGTGCCGCGTCCACTTCTCCAGCCTGCTTGCCATCGAGCAGTTCGCGGGCCGTAAAAAGTCCGATGTTCGCCATCCGCCGCGCCGGCGATCGCAGTGTCTCGATGAGCAACGGGATGCCGTCCCTGCCCCGGGCGATGATCAGGCCGCGCGCGGCCTCGGCCAGCCGCTGTTCGGAAACCGATGCCTTCCGCACCGCCTCGTAGAGCGTCGCGGCTTCCTGTGCCGAGCCCGCTGCGTGCAGCCGCTCGGCGCACACGATCGCCGCCTGCGCCATGTCGTCGAGCCGCGGGCCCGCGGACGACAGTCCCTTGGCGAGCGCTGCCGCCGCGGCGGGAGAGCCGATCTTCCCGAGCGCGGCGGCCGCTGCGACGGCGACTTCCGCATCGGGATCCGCGAGCCGCGCCACGAGCATGTCCGTCGCGGCCGCGTCGCGCTTCACGCCGATGGAATTGATCACGCCCACGAGCAACTTGCCCGAGAGCGACCCGGCGGCCGTCCGCAGCGCCGCGCTTGCCTCCGGCCCTGGAATCGCCTCGAGCGGAATCCTGGCCCACGAAGCGAGGCGTTCATTGGCGAGCAGCGCCGCGAGATCGCCGACCGCCGCCGGCGATCCCTTGACGGCCAGTTTCTTGCAGGCGAGCGCCTTGTCGGCCTCGGCCGCGTCGGAGCGAAGAACCGCGATCAGCTCCGCCTCTGCGGGAAGCCCCTCGGCCGCCTGCACGGCGGGCAAAAGCGCCGAAACGACGAGAACCCCGCCCACCACCACGCACCGGATGTTCATGAAAAATGCTCCGTTCATGTCCGCCACGGCTCCCGCAGCGCTTCGGACCGCAACCGATTGGCCTCGTCGTCGCCCACGAACATGTTCGTGGCGTTGTCGAACTTCACCGTCCGCCCGAGGAACAAAGCGATGTTGGCGGCATGGCAGGCGATGTGGGCGTTGCACGCCGCGTCGGCATTGCCCTTCGGCTTGCCGCGGGTCTTCACGCAGTCGAGGAAGTCGCGCACGTGGAAGGTGGCGGGGTAGCCGCCGATCTCCTCGATCTTCCTGCCGGCGAGCAGCTCCGGCGAGCTGAGCACGAGCTTGCCCGAGTCGCCGGCCTCCACCCAGCCCGTCTCCCCCTCGAACCGCACCGGGCACGAGCCCAGCGGAATCCAATCTTTTTCGCGGAAGATGAGTTCGGCGCCGTCGGCATACCGGCACACGAGGTAGTCGTCCTTCGGCGGATGGTATTCGACGGGCGGCGGGCAATCGTTCACGGCCCACTGGCACAGATCGACACAGTGCGAGCCCCACTCGAGCACGCCGCCGCCGACGAGGCCGCCCCCCTTCTCGAAGTTGAAGCCATCCTGGAGCGTCTGGGCGTTGAAGGGCCGCCAGGCCGCCGGCCCGAGATACATGTCCCAGTCGTCCACGTTCCGATCCGGCTCGGGCTCCGCGGGCAGCCAGCCGCTCATCATGGCCGTGAGGCCGCGAGGGTGGGCGTAGACCTTTTTCACCTTCCCCAGCCGTCCGGTGCGGGCGAGCTCGCAGGCGAACGCGAAATGCGGCAGGTTGCGCCGCTGCGTGCCCGCCTGAAACACGGTGCCACAGCGCCGCATCGTGTCGCGGTGGATGAGCGTTTCGGCGATGTTCTTCGTGCAGGGCTTCTCGCAGTAGATGTCCTTGCCCGCCTTCGCCGCGAGCATCGCCATCAGGCCGTGCCAGTTGGGGCCCGTGGCGATCAGCACCACGTCGATGTCCTTGCGGTCGAGCACCTCGCGGAAGTCGCGGTGCATCGTGCAGCTCTGGGTGCCGTATTTCGTGTCGGCGATCTTCTTCACGGCCTCTCGGCGACCCTGCTTCACGTCGGCGATCGCCGCGAATGTCACGTCGGGCTGCTCGAGGAAGCAGCCGAGGTCGTACTCGCCGCGCCGGCCGATGCCGATGCCGCCGACGATGATCCGCTCGCTGGGGGGCACCGCGCCGTCGAGTCCGAGGGCCGACGACGGAATGATCGTGGGCACGGCGAGGGCGGCGCCGGCGGAGAGGCCTGCCTTCAGAGCCGTCCGACGGGATACAGCCGGGCGCGATCCTGTTTCACAAGTTTTCATGGTTTCCCTGCAACGCGAGAGATCACCGGGCCGAGATTGAGCTTCACCACCACGTTTATTGTTTACCAGACCGGACGAGCCATCCGCTACACGCGCCGCTCCGCTTGCGTGCTCCGCAGGTGGATCGTCTTTCGCTCGAGGTCGTGGTGGGCTTCGACGAATCGCACCGTGCCGCTCTTTGCCCGCATCACAAGCGAGTGCGTCGTGGCCACCGAGCCGCGCACCTCGACGCCCTCGAGGAGCGGTCCTGAGCTGATGCCGGTGGCCGCGAACACGAGTTGGCCACCGCCGGCGAGATCGCGCGACGAAAACTGCGTGTCGAGCCGGTCGCCCCAGCCGATCGCGACGAGGTGCTTTCGCTCGGCCTCGTCCCGCGGCCAGATCTTGGCCCGCATCCCGCCGCCGAGGCAGCGGAGGGCCGCCGCCGAGAGCACGGCCTCCGGCGCGCCGCCGATGCCCACATAGAGATCGATGGAGCTCGTGCGCAGGGCCGGCGCGAGCGCCGCGGCGATATCGCCGTCTTGGATCAGCCGGAGCGAAGCCCCCTTTCTCCGCACCTCCTCGATCAACACTTCGTTCCGCGGTCGATCGAGAATCGACACGACCACGTCGCGCACCTCCTTGCCGAGGATCCGGGCCGTGACGTCGATCACCTCGCCCACCGGCGCATCGATGTCGATCGGCAGCTTCGGATCGGCGACCCACGCCTTGCGCACCGCGAGCGGATAGGCGAGCTTGTGCATGTAGAAGGCGGGCACGTCGAGCAGGCAGGGACGCCCGTCGGTG
>CAZDTC010000016.1:6771-19088 GCA_964508125.1 uncultured Candidatus Kuenenia sp. | reverse complement strand
GGATCGTGGCCGGGATCGTGGCCGGCCGCAACAACGGCTCCTGGAACGGCACCTCAGGGATCACGTCGAGCGCCGCGGCGACGCAGAGCGAGCGGGCCGTGGGCTGGCTCAACAACGGCGACGGTTCCTATACCGTGGCCTTCGGAGCGGCCGGCGACTGGAACTTGAACGGCGTGGTCGACTTCGACGACGTGGTGCAGTTCGTGTCGGCAAACCTCTACGACACGGGCCTGCCGGCGACGTGGGCCGACGGCGACTTCGACTACAACGGCGTGGTGGATTTCGACGACGTGGTGGCATCGGTGTCGGCGAACCTCTTCGACGCGGGCCCCTACAACGCCGGCACCCCGCTCGGGGGGCTCGCATTGCCCGCCGCGGGTGGGTTCTCCGAGCCAGACGTCCTCGCGGGCGGAATCGTGGCGGTTCCGGAACCCTCGGGTATGATCATGCTCATGGCACTGGCGGGCTCGATGGCCCTGCTGCGGCGCAGAAACTGGATCTGAAGGCCCACCCCGGGGCAACGCTATGCGGTCTGCGACGGCTTGCTTCGTGGCATGCCTGGCGTTGACCGCCCGGGCCGGCGGAATCGTGGACTTCGGCGACGCCGATGAGTTCACGCTCTCGCAGCCTGTGGTGCAGACCCAGGTGGGCAGTTTCGACACCCTGCTCAACGAGTATCTGCTCGACACCGGGGCCAGCGGCATTCTCGTGGGGGCGGCGGCGTCGGCCGAATTGAGGGGGGCCGGGCTCCAAACGGTGGCGACCTATACCGACTTCGGGGTGGCCGGGCCGCAGGCGACGCAGGTGTCTCGGCCCTACGATTTCCGCTTCGCGGGAAGCAACGGTGTGCCGCTCACGCTCCCGGGCACCCGGATCCAGACTTCGTCGGGCGATTTCGCCTTTTACTCTGGCGTCGCCGGCATGCCGCTGATGATGAATCGCACCGTCGGGCTCGACCTCGCCGCCCAGGCCGACATGGAGGCCCTGCGGATCGGCGTGGCCTTCGGTTCCGGACCGCCGCCCGCGGCCGGGCGGCAGTATTCCGTGCCGCTGACGATGGTCGAGTTTCCCATGACGGGCCAGGCCCAGCCCACCGACCCGTTGCCCGTGTCGGCCCCGCTCCCCTTCCTGCCGGTGCGGATGGGATCCGGCACGCACCGCCTCGACGGACAGTTCCTGCTCGACACCGGCGCCCAGCAGTGCATTCTCTCGAGTTGGGCCGCGATCGGTCTGGGACTCGACACCAACGGCAACGGCACGCTCGACGACGAAGCGGAATCGTTTCAGACCGTGGCAGGCGTGGGCGGGTCGATCGAGATTCCCGTGCTCACGGTCGGTTCGCTCGCGCTGCAAGCCGCAGGCGGCATGGATCTCGCGTTCGGGGCGATCAAGGTCGGGATCATCGACATCGATCCCGCCATCAGCGGCGTGCTCGGCATGAACGTGCTCAACAGCGGCTGGGAGATGCACGCCTTGCAGTCGTTTCTCGGCATGGATCCCGGGCCGCCCGGCGTGTTCAATCGGATCGATCTCGATTTCAGGAACGCCGGCGCCACGATGCAGGGGGAGATGCGGCTCACCGTCAACGACGCGCGGTTTGCGTCGGCCGGCTGGGCCGTGGCGGCGGGAAGCGTGCTCACGCTCGGCTCCGGCGTGCCGGATACGGTCGCCCGATTGGCCAACGCCGGGCTTCTGGACGTGGGAACGTCGCGGCTGACAGTGCGGAGCGGCCTGTCCGCCGGGCAGGTCATGGCGTGGATCTCGACCGGCCGCAACGGCGGCGCGTGGGATGGCCCGGCGGGAGTCACGTCGAGCGCCGTGGCTGCGGCGCTTGGTCGTGCGGTGGGCTGGCGCGCCAATGGCGATGGGTCGTTCACGATCGCCTACGCGGCGGCCGGGGATCTCGATCTCAACGGCGTGGTGGATTTTGACGACGTGGTGGCGATGGTGTCGGCTGGGAGATACGACACGGGCCTGCCGGCGACGTGGTCGCAGGGCGACTACGATTACAACGGCGTCGTCGACTTCGACGACGTGGTGGGGATCGTGTCGGCCGGCCTTTTCGACACCGGAGCCTACGCGGCAGCGCCGCTCCAACTCGGCCCGCTGACAGCCGTGCCCGAGCCTGCCACGTGGATCGCAGCCGCTTCGGGAGCGGCCCTGGCAGCCGCGGCGCGCCGCCGAGGGAGCCGCTGATGAACGATCCGTTTTCCGCGCGGTGCCGGGCAGGCGTCTCCGTCTGCCTGCTTGCGATCGCCATCCTGATGGCGGCTGCCGGCACGGCCCACGCGCAGCTCCGGATCGTGCAGTACAACGTCAACAACAGCGATCCCGCCCAGACGGGCCCGCGGAACGGCATGGACACCGTGCTCTCCGCGATCAATGCCTCGGCAAGGGGCGGCTTCGCCCGGCCGATCGACCTGCTCGTGCTCGAAGAGGCGAACTCCGTCTCCACGACCGGCGCCGCCTACGCCAGCCTGCTCAACACGATCACTGGCGGCACGTCGTATGCCCGCTCCACGGTGGACGCTTCGACCGTGGGCTCTGGCCGCCCGATCGCGGTCTACAATTCCGCCGTGCTGCAGCTGATCGGCGAGGCCCGGATCGGCTCGACCTCCGGCACGGCCAGCCAGCCCCGGCAGACGATGCGCTACCAGTTTCGCCCGGTGGGCTACGACTCGTCGGCCGACTTCTACGTGTACGCGAGCCATTTCAAGTCGTCGAGCGGCGGCGCCAACGAGGCCCAGCGAAACGTCGAGGCGACGGCCATCCGGACCAACGCCGACGCGCTCGGCCAGGGGGCGCGGATCATCTACGCCGGCGATTACAACCTCTACAGTTCGTCGGAAGCGGCGTTTCAGACGCTCACAGGCACGGGCAACGGCCAGGCGTTCGATCCCGTCAATCGCGTCGGGTCGTGGAGCAACAGCGCCAGCTTCAAGGACGTGCATACGCAGTCACCGGCGACGACGGCGGTCTTCTTCGGCCAGGTGACCGGCGGCATGGACGACCGCTTCGACTTCCAACTCGTCACCGACGAAGTGCTCGACGGCCGGGGCTTCGACTACGTCGGCGGCTCGTACTGGGCCTTCGGCAACACGGCCACGCATTCGATCAACCAGGCGATCACGACCGGGAGCGCTGCGTCGCTCGCCGCCGTGATCCCCGGCCACACCTCGAGCCAGGCTTCGGCTGTGCTCACGGCGCTCGCGCAGGTCACCGACCACCTCCCCGTCGTGGCCGATTATCAGCTGCCCGCGAAGATGTCGGCCGCCTTCGCCGGACTGCCCGCGCAGGTGATCCGTGGGGCGAGCGTGACGGCCACGCTCTCCGTGTCGAACGCCGCCCCCGTGTCCGTGGCCGCCGGGGCCGACCGGCTCGAGTATTCGTATACTTCAAGCGGGCTGTTCACGGGCAGCGGCACGGGCAGCGACCTCGCCCTCGGCGGGGCGAACACCCACCTGCTCACTGTGAGCACGGCCACGGCAGGCCTGCAGAGCGGCACGGTGGGCGTCACGGCCTCGAGCCCGCAGGCGATGTCGCCCACGTTCTCGGGCACGTATTCGCTCGGCGTGCTCGATCACGCGATCGGCTCGTTCGCGGTGGCGACGACCACCACGTCGCTCGACATCGACTTCGGCACGCTCTCCCAGAATGCGCCGGCAGCGACGAGGGCATTCGACATCTTCAACCGGCTAGGCACCCTCGGCAGCACGTGGACGGCGAAGCTCGATCTCGACACGATCACGCCAGGCGGCGCGACGGGCATCTTTTCGACCACGCTCGCCCCGTTCGCGAATCTGTCGTCCGGCTCGTCGCGGTCGTTCACCGCCACGATGGCGGCCACGACCACCGGCTCGTTCACGACCACGCTCTCGCTCGCCGCATCGGACGAAAACCTTCTCGGTGCCGCCGCCCAGACGCTCCTCCTCACGCTCCGCGGCGTCGTCCAGGCGGCCGACACGATCCGCACGGTCGCCGCCGGCCAGGTGCAGATCGATTCGGCGGTCATCAATGGTGCGGGCAAGCTGATCAAGCAGGGCGCCGGGCAGCTCGTCCGCAGCGGCTCGAGCTCCTTTACGGGCGGCACCGTCGTGCAGGCCGGCCTGCTCACGGTCAGCGCGTCAACCGCGCTCGGCACCGGGCCGCTCACCGTGGCCGACCATGCGACGCTTTCGCTCGAAACGGCCAGCCTCGCGGTGGCCGCGCTCGATGTGGCGGCCGCGGGCAAGGTGGATGTCGGCACGGGCCGGATCGAAGTGGCGGCCGGCGGCATCACCGAGGCAACGCTGCGGGCCGGCATCGTCGCGGGAATGGGCGCTGGCTCGTGGGGCGGCGCGACCGGAATCACGTCGGGCAGCGCGGCGGCTGCCGGCGGCACGCGGGCCGTCGGCTACGTGATCGACATCAGCGGCGCCGCGACCGTCGCATTTGCGGCCCCCGGCGACACGAACCTTGACGGCGTGGTCGATTTCGACGACGTGCTCGGAATCGTGGCGGCAGGACAGTATGACTCCGGCCTGCCGGCACACTGGGCCACGGGCGACTTCGACTACAACAACGCCGTGGATTTTGACGACGTGCTGAAGCTCGTCGGCACGGGGCTTTTCGACCAGGGGCCGTATCTGGCGTCGCCACTCAGCGCGGGCAATTTTGCGTCGCCCCTCAACGCAGGAGGCCCCGCCGGGGTTTCCACCCACGGCGAGGCCTCCATCGCGATGGTCGTTCCCGAGCCTGGCGGCTGGGGAGCGGTCATTCAAGGCATCGCTTACGCCGCGATGGCGCTCGCATGGCGTCGCCGCCGATACGTGCGACGGGCGACCATTGCCGCCACGCCGAGTCCGGCGAGCACGAGCGTGGCCGGCTCCGGCACAGCCTGCACCGGGATCACCGCCCCGTACTGATTGCCGGCGACACCGGCCTCCAGCCAGAGGAACATGCCGACGCCGTTACCGTAGCCGAGCAGGTTCACGGGGGCGGGATTATTGACCGACGCAACCGCGCGGAAGCCCTCGCCTGCCGTCGTCGAAAACATCTGCGCCTGCGTCACCGTCGGGGCGACGGCGCCGAAGCTCCACGGAAGGTCGAACCATCCGGCCGTCGAGGCGATGTTGTTGCCGACCGTGGTCAGCGTCGGGGTATTCGTCAGGCTGACGGCTCCGGCCACCCGCGCCGGAAACGTCGTGATGTTGGCCCATGTGCCCGCCGGCAGCGTGCGCTCGACCACCGATGTCGAAACGGAGCCGGGGTTGCCTGTGCCGGTGGCGAACACAAAGGGCCCGGCCGACCCGGATCCGATCGTGCTGAAGTAGCCGTAGCGGAAGTCGACGGTGCTGGCGCTCTTCCCCTTGGGATCGAACATCAGTTTGCCGCTGCCGGTTTCGAAGTAGGCCACGGGGTTCGTGCCCGTGACATACGACGCCCACGTGTTGCCGTTGGGAGCGGTGCCAGAAACGGCCACGAGTGGTTGGGGACCCGCACCGGTGATGGTGCCGCCGACGACGGTGATGCCGCCGCCGAACGCCTGGCCGGCGACCACGCTGGCCAGCGCGAGAAACGCAACGAACGCGAACGAAGTGGAAATTCTTCGCAATGACATGATTGATTCTCCAAGAAAAGTGAAAAAGTTCTCAAGCGTGAGCGAAATCGCGTGAACAGCCGCCGGAATCATCCGGATTCGGACGGCGAAAATGTGCGTGGAGACCCCGCACGGCGACCCGCTGCAGCGAGAATCAAGGCGCAAGCAAAGACAGGCTTCGAGCCGCGTCACTTGCCATCAGAACGTCATCGGAGAGGCCGACGACCGTCAGATGGAAGCCCCAACCTCGAACCCGTTTTGCCAGACACTTCGCGTGGGCCTTGGTGGGCAACACGCGGCGATCTGCCGCAACGTCGTTCGTACGAGGTCAGTAGCTTCCCTTTCGATCAAGGGGCGTTGGGCCTGCCATCAGGCTCCGCACACCCGTCCACGAATCCCGAATTGGCTTCCCGCCTCTTCAGGCACCTATGGCATTAAAACCGATTCCATTCCCGCTGTCAAGGGCCAGGAAAATTTTTTTTGGGGGGCTGCAGGGGGCCCGTCCAGTCGCGTTTTTCCAGCCAAAAAACCCGGCGGGGTGCATTTGAAAATTCACACACGCCCCTAACCGTTTTGAGGCATACTCCTGCCCGGCGTCGAGGTCGATCGTCAAGCCATTTTGGAAAGTGGAGTCGTCCTTATGAACGGTGTTGCACGCAGGCTTCGCCGAACTGGATTTCGAGTCGCAATGGTTCTGGCTGCAACCGCATCGTGGTGCGCCGGACCAAGTGCCACCCGCTCGCATGCCGACATCCTTGGCGGGTGGGATTTCAACACGCTGACTGGCGGCTCCAACAACTTCGGTCCCTCGCCGATGGCGCCCACGACCTCCAACTCCAACATCACGTTCGTCGGCCTCACCCGGGGATCGGGAGTCGGCACGAATGGAACTGGCGCCGCTGCAGCATGGGGCGGAAACGGTTGGGACGGCACGGCAACGCTTGCCGACGCCATCGCGCGCGGAGACTTCGCCACGTTCACGATGACGGCGAACGCCGGGTATGCAATGTCACTCGAAAGCTTCGATGCCTACAACGTGCGGCGCAGCAGCAGCGGACCGACGACGGGGCAGTGGCAATACCAGTTGGGCGCGTCGGGAACATTTGCCGACATCGGAAGCCCCATCACGTGGGGCTCGACGACGACGGCCGCCGGCAATGCGCAAGCCGCGATCACGCTGAGCGGAATTTCCAGTCTGCAGAATATTGCTGCCGGCACCACCGTCACCTTTCGCGTCGTGAACTACGGGGCCTCGTCGAGCGGCGGCACGTGGTATTTGAACGATCCTTCGAAGACCACGGCGCTCGACTTCACCGTCAACGGCACCATCACTCCGGTCGGATCGGGAGCGGATCTGTTTTGGAACGGAGCCGGTGGATGGGGCTCGTCGTCGCCGGGCTCTGGTGGAAATGGCGCTTGGGCGGATGGTGCCGGAGCCTGGGACCCCACGAAGACGGCGAACTTCGGCGGCACGGCAGGCACCGTGACGATCACCGGCACCGCGTCGGCGGCCAATGGCGTCGCGTTCAACGCGGTTTCGGCGGGTAGCTACGCCATCACCGGCGGCGTGTTGAGCATGTCGGGATCCACGAACCGCATCACCGTGAGCACAGGCGGAACGGCCTCGATCGCGTCGGCTATTTCCGGCACCGCCGGAGTCGCCAAGGAAGGGAGCGGCCTGCTCTCGCTGTCGGGCACCAACACGTTCACCGGTGGCTTGGCGGTCAACGGCGGAACCCTCGTCGTGGGCTCCGATGGCGCTCTCGGCACCAGCGGTGGTGCCATCAGCTTTGCGAACAACGGAGCGATCCGGTTTACGCAATCGGTCGCCCTCGGATCCCGCCCGCTGAGCGGCAATGCAACATTCGACGTCGCCGCCGGCCAGCAGGTGACCGGCGGGGGCGACATCAATTTGTCAGCACTCGCCTTGTCGAATTCAGGCACTATCACCCTCACGAATGCGAACGCGAAGTCGATCGGCTCCATCGCCCTTTCGGCCCCCGGCACGCTCGATGCGAGCACCGGCGGCCAGCTCTCGCTGACGAGCGGCATTTCCGCCACCTATGCGTCGGGCACCGGCCAGGTCGTCGGCAACGTGAACTTCGGCACGGGTGCCGGCTCGATCAGCGTGGCTGACGGCGGCACCCTCCTGCTCACGGGCCAACTGATCAACAACAGCGGCACGACCGTTCGCAGCGTGGCGAAGAGCGGCGGCGGCACGCTCGTCCTCGCCGGCGACAACAGCTCCACGCTCGGCCGCATCCAGCTCGGCAGTGCCGTGACGACGAATGGCGGCACCCTGCGCATTTCGAACGGCGGGGCGCTCGGCACGAACGAGATGTATTTCAACTACGGCACGCTCGACGCGACGGCGCCCGTGACGATCGGGTCGAGTTTCTTCGGAGTGCTCTCCGGCGGATTCTCGATTGGCGGCCGCGAAGCCACGCGAGCCCGGATCACCGGCTCCGACGTGGACGTCGCCGGCAATGTCACGGCCTACTCGGGCGTCGGCGCCGGGGACATCGTGCTCGAGGTCAACAACCGGACCACCTTCTCGGGGGCCGCCACCTTGGCGACCACGGCGGGCATGACCGGCTTCAAGGTGGCCGGCAGCGGCACCCTGCGATTGACGGGCGACATGGCCGGGCTCACCGCTCCCGTGAATGTGGCCGAGTCGGCGACGCTCTCCGTGGAGTCGTCGCTTGCAGCGTCGGCCCTCGTGACGGTGTCGGGGTCGGGAGCCACGCTCGCAGGCAATTCGACTGTCGGCCCCCTGACCGTGAACGCGGGCGGCCGGCTGGCGCCGGGCCTCGGCGGGGTCGGCACGCTCAACGCCGGCAACACGACGTTTGGCCCCGGAGGCAACTACACGGTGCAGGTGTCCGACGCCACCGGCGGCGCCGGCACGGGCTGGGATTTTCTCAATGTCTCGGGATCGCTCACGATCGCCTCCACGGAGGCGAGCCCCTTCAATATCAATCTCTGGAGCCTCGCCGGCTCCACGAGCGGATCCGCCGCCAACTTTTCGCCGGGCAGTTCCTACACCTGGAATATCGCCACGGCCTCGAGCGGCCTGAGCGGCTTCGCGGGCGGAAAGTTTGCGATCAACACGGCGGCGATCAACGGAACTGATGGATTTGCCAATGCCCTCGCCGGCGGCTCGTTCAAGGCCACGAACACGGGCAACGACCTGAACGTCGTGTTCACGCCCTTCGCAGCGGGCGTGTCGCTGACGTGGTTTGGCAACGGCGTGGCCGCCGGCGGATCGGGCACCTGGTCGGCTCTCGGCAGCAACTGGTCCGACGGCTCATCGGTCGGCACCTGGGCTCCGGCCCGCACGGCCATCTTCAGCGCCACGAGCGGCACCGTCACCGTCGCCGCCGGCGGAATCACGGCGAGCCGCGGCCTGCAATTCGACACGTCGGGCTACCGTGTGGCCGGCGGAGCGATCACGCTCGGCGGCACGTCGGCCGATACGAATGCGATCTCCGTGGCCCTTTCGAGCACCGCCACGATCGACTCCGTGCTCGCCGGCTCGGGCGGCGTGGCGAAGACCGGCTTCGGCACGCTCGTGCTCTCGGGCAGCAACACCGTCGCCGGCGGCGTGCAGGTGCGCGAAGGCACGCTGCAGGTCGGGGCAGGTGGCGCGGCGGGCTCGCTGCCGGGCCCCGTGTCGATCGACACGGGGGCGACGCTCGCGTTCAACAAGTCGTCGAATGACACCATCGGCGCGGCGCTCAGCGGGGCTGGCGCCGTCGTGCAGCGCGGTTCGGGCGACCTGCGTCTGACCGGGGCCAATAGCGGGCTCTCGGGCGGCGTGCGGGCGGAGGCGGGCAGCGTCACGGTGGGAGCGAGCGGGGCGCTCGGCACCGGGGCGACGACCGTCACGGCAGGCAGCCTGTATGTGGAGTCGGGCGTCACGAACGCGGCGCCGATCCTCGTGCAGTCGACGGCCACGGTCTCCCCGTTCACGTCGCTGTATTGGGACTTCGGCTCGGGCTCGACGCCGTCGGCGCAGCCCCTGTCCGGCGTGCCGGCCGGCCTCACCGTCGGCGACCTGACGCGCATCAACACCGGCACGACGGATCCACTCTTCTCGACGACGAGCCCGTCGTCGGGCTACGCCGGCGCGAGCGGATCGTACAACGCCGGCCTCGTTGCCGGGCGGACGCCCACGGTGATCTCGGGCAGCACGCCCGCGTTTGAATTCACGCTCACTCCCCAGGCCGGCTCGCGGGTGGACGTGACGTCGATCTCGTTTGGCTCGCGGTCGACGACCACCGGCCCCGCGAGTTACGAACTCCGGTCGAGCGCCGACGGCTACACGGCGGCAGTGGCCACATGGACGTCGACGGGCACGGCGGGCTATGCCGACAGCACCTGGCGGCTGCTCTCGGGGAGTTCGTTCGCCGTGGGCAGCGGCGACGGGGCGCCGGTCACCTACCGCCTCTTCGGCATCGGCAACACCGGCACTGGCTCGATTGCGGCGGTCAACTGGCGCATCGACGACCTCACGTTGGGCGGCCGGATGGTGACGGGCACCGGGGCCTCGATCGCGATCGGCACGCAGAGCTCGTCGGGCACGGCCCTGTTCACGGGACAGATGACGCTCGAGCGGACGGTGCCGCTCACCGCTCCCACGGGCGGCACGGCCCGGTTTGCAGGGGCGATCGTCGATGGCATCGGGGCGAACGGCATCCAGAAGATCGGCGGCGGCACGGTCGTGCTCGCGGGCGACAACACCTATCGCGGCACGACGACGGTCGCCGCAGGCACGCTCGAGGTGACGGGCAACACGAGTGCGAGCCCGTTCGTGCTCCAGAGTGGTGCGACGCTCGCGGGCAACGGCACCGTGGGCTCCATCACCACCGCGGCCGGAGCCACGCTCGCTCCCGGCGTCGGCATCGCCACGCTTTCCGCCGGCAACACCACGCTCGCCGGCGGGGCCGCGCTGAATTGGCAACTCTACAACGCGGGCGGTTCGTCGCCCGCTGGCAATTGGGACCTGCTCGGCGTGACCGGCGGGATCACCGTCAACGCCACGAGCGGAAGCCCGTTTGCGATCAATCTGCTGAGCGCTTCAAACGCTGCCGGTGCGGCCGGGAGCGCGATCAATTTCGACCCCACCGTCCCGGGCCGCTGGACGTTTGCCACGACGACGAGCGGCGTGACGGGCTTCGACTCGACGAAGTTCTCGGTTTCGACGGCCGGATTCACGAACACCTTGAGCGGCGGCACGTTCTCGGTGGGCCTGAGCCTCGACAGCCTCGGCCTCGACGTCATCTTCACGCCGAGCGCGGCGTTTACGTCGCTCGTGTGGTATGGCGACGATGCGACGGCCGGTGGAAAGGGCGTGTGGACCGATCTCAACGTGAACTGGTTCAACGGCAACACGGCGACGCTCACGACCTGGAGCCCCGCGAAGACAGCCCTCTTCAACACGACGGGTGGCGAGGTGACGATCGGCCCGGGTGGAATCTCGGCGGCCAGCGGACTCACGTTCGCGGCCAACGACTACGTGCTCGCGGGAGGCGCGCTCACGCTCTCCGGGACGTCGCTCGCGGCCAACACCGTGACGGTCGACCCCGGCATTTCGACCACGCTCACGGCACCCGTGGCCGGAACGGCCGGCATGACGAAGGCGGGGGCCGGCACGCTCGTGCTCGGCGGATCAAACACCCTCTCCGGCGGCGTCACCGTTGCCGGCGGCACCCTCCAGATCGGGGCCGGCGGCACCGGCGGGGCGCTCGCGACCGACGTCGCCGTCGGCAGCGGTGCGGCGCTCGCCTTCAACCGCGCCGGCAGCGCCACCTTTGCCAGTGCGATCAGCGGATCTGGCAGCCTCGTGAAGAGGGGCGCGGGCACGCTCTCGCTCACCGGCTCGAGCAGCTTCTCGGGCGGCACGACCGTGCAGGAGGGCACCGTGGTGGTGGGCGACGGCGCGACGGCCGGCGCGATCCTCTCGACGGGGAATCTCGACCTCGCGGCCGGCACGGTGCTCGCCTTCAACCGCTCCGACGCGGTGAGCTTCAACGGCGCCGTGAACGGCCCCGGCACGCTCGCCCAGCGCGGCAGCGGCGTGCTCACGCTCTCGCGCACGGGCTCGGCCAACGCCTATGGCAATTCCTTCAAGCTCCGCGTCGAGAACGGCACGGTGGACCTGTTCCGCAACAACGATTCGCTCGTGGGCATCCTCGGCACTGGCAACACGGTGGAGCTCGCCGGCGGCACGCTCCAGCTTTCGTCGAATGCCGGCGAGGAAACGAAGTTTCAGGGAGCCGCGATCGACGTGCAGCAGAGTTCCACGCTCGCGATCCAGCGGACCGGAACCACCGCGGCCAATCACACCACGACCGGCTTCTCGGCGCCGATCACGGTGCGGAACGGTAGCACGCTCACGTTTGACTACCGCGGTGCGATCGGCACCAGCGGCACGTTCGTCGCCAAGGGCACCACGACCTACTCCAGCGGCGTGACGCTCGCCTCGAACGCCACGTTTGCCGTCACGAACTCCGCCGGCGGCACGGCCGAGGTGATCTTCTCCGGCGACGTGACCGAGAATGGCGGCAGCTTCGGGCTCACGAAGACGGGCCCCCAGCGGCTCACGCTCTCCGGCTCGGCCAACACCTACTCGGGCCCGACGTACGTGGCCGCGGGCACGCTCGCCTTGGGCTCGAACGCTCTGGTCTCGAACTCCCCTTCGATCACAGTGGCCGCGGGCGCGACGCTCGACGTCACG
>CAZDTC010000016.1:0-6671 GCA_964508125.1 uncultured Candidatus Kuenenia sp. | reverse complement strand
GGCGCGCTCACGATCGGAGCCAACTCGTCGAGCCGGTTTGTGCTCAACCTCTGGAGCCTGTCGGGGGGCACCACGAGCGGCGCGGCGATCAACTTCGACGCCACGCAGCAGTTCACGTGGAAGATCGCCTCGGCGGCCGGCGGCATCACGGGCTTCGCGGCCGACGCCTTCACGATCAACACGGCGCCCGCCAACGGCACCGGCGGGTTTGCCAACTCGCTCGCCGGCGGCAACTTCAGCGTGGCGCTCAGCGGCAGTGATCTCAACCTCGTGTTCACGCCGGCCTCGACGCCCGGCACGGTGCGCAACTGGTATGGCGACGGCGTGACGCCCGGCAAGGGTGGCACCTGGACCGCCACCAACAACCGGTGGTCGAACGGGTCGACCGTGGGCCCCTGGAGCCCGTCGTACCGCGGCCGCTTCGGCGGCGAGGGCGGCACGGTGAATATCCAGGGCGGCGGCGTGACAGCGTCCGCCGGCCTCGAGTTTACGGGCGACGGGTATACCGTCACCGGGCAGACCCTCACGCTCGGCGGCACGACCAAGGCCGACAACGAGATCAGCGTCGCCACCGCCTCGATCGCCACGCTCTCGGTCCCGGTGCAGGCGACGGCGGGCCTCCGCAAAGCCGGGGCGGGCAGCCTCGTTCTCGGCGGGGCCGTGGCTGCTCCGGGCGGCCTCGACGTGGCCGAGGGTGTCGTCGCCATCGGTGCGGGCGGCACGGCCGGCTCCGTAGTTGGCAACATCTCGATCGCGGCGGGCGCGCGGCTCGCCTTCGACCGCTCCGACGACACGACGTTTGCCGGCAATCTGTCGGGGGCCGGCGAGGTCGAACAACTCGGCACCGGCACGCTCCGCCTCTCAGGCTCGGGCGGGCACACCGGCAGCACGACCGTCCGCTCCGGCAGGCTGCTGCTCGCGAACCCGAGCGCTCTGGCGTCGAGCCCGACCACCGTCGATGCGGGCGCGACGCTCGCGATGGGGCCGCAGGTGTTTGCGACGGTGCCCACACTCGCGAACGGTGGCCTCGTGGACGTGGGCCTCGGCGGACTCACGGTGACGAGCGGCCAGACGGCCGAGGGCATCGTGGCGGCGATCATCGCCGGCCGAGCCAACGGCTCGTGGAGCGGCACGTCCGGGATCACCTCGAGCGCCGCCGCGACACAGAGCGAGCGGGCGGTGGGCTGGCTCAACAACGGCGACGGCTCGTTCACGGTGTCCTTCGCGGCAGCCGGTGACTGGAACGTGAACGGCGTGGTGGATTTCGACGACGTGGTGCAGTTTGTGTCGGCGAATCTCTATGACACGGGTCTGCCGGCGACGTGGGCCGACGGCGACTACGACTACAACGGCGTAGTGGATTTCGACGACGTGGTGGCGTCGGTGTCGGCGAACCTCTTCGACGCAGGCCCCTACAACGCCGGAATCCAGTCTGGCAGCCTGGCGGCTCTGATCGGCGGGGGCGGGCTCGCGCTGCCTGGCGCCGGCGGCGCCGATCCGACGCTGCTCGCCGGCGGAATGACGGCCGTGCCGGAGCCGTCGGCCGGCGTGCTCCTGGCCTTGGCCGTCGGCGCGCTTGTGGCCTATAACCGGCGCGGTCGGGTTGGCGGCTGAAGGATCAGTCGTCTCGCGTTCTGAGTTCTCTGAGGAGCTTTCCGATGAAGAGGCGATCCCAGTACTCGCCCCTGGCCGAACGCCTCGAGTCGCGTCGGCTGCTCGCCGCCGATTTCACGTCGTTTGCGGCGGGCCAGGTGGCGTCGCTCGCGTGGCAGGGCCGGCAGGTCGAAGCCTATGCCGATCGATGGATCGTCGGCCTCGGCGAAGCCGGCGGTGATGCGGCGGCGGGCGCGGTTCGAGGCCTGCTCGATCGCTCGGGCCACGCGGGCTGGACGAGCGTGTCGCTCGGGGCGTCGCTCTACGCCGTGACGGCTCCCGGGGCCGGGATCGACACCGTCGTCGGCTGGGGCCGGGCGACCCCCGGGATCGCGTTCGTGGAGCCCGACTTCGCGATCAACCGCACCCTGTTTCCCAACGACCCGAGCTTTTCGCAGCTCTGGGGCCTGCACAACACGGGGCAGAGCAGCGGCCTGGCCGACGCCGACATCGACGCTCCCGAGGCGTGGGACAAGACGACGGGCTCGCGCAGCGTGATCATCGGCGTGATCGATTCCGGCATCGACGTCAACCATCCCGACCTGGCCGCCAACATCTGGCGCAACCCCGGCGAAATCGCCGGCAATGGCATCGACGACGACGCCAACGGCTATGTCGACGACGTCACCGGCTGGGACTTCGCGTCCAACGACAACAATCCCGAAGATGGCAACGGCCACGGCACGCACGTGGCGGGAACGATCGGCGCGGTCGGCAACGACGGCCGGGGCGTGGCTGGCGTGAACTGGCAGGTGTCGCTGCTGCCGCTCAAGTTTCTGGACGCCTCCGGCAGCGGCTCGACGTCGGGCGCGATCGCCGCGATCAACTACGCCACGGCACTCCGCAACCGCGGCGTGAACATCGTCGCCACCAACAACAGTTGGGGCGGCGGCGGCTTTTCCTCGGGGCTCCAGACGGCGATCCAAAACCATGCCAACGCCGGCATTCTGTTTGTGGCGGCCGCGGGCAATGACAGCGCCAACAACGACACGACGGCGTCGTATCCGGCGAACTACCCGATCTCCAACATCATCTCGGTGGCGGCGCTCGACCGCTCCGACCGGCTGGCGAGCTTCTCCAATTACGGCGCCACCAAGGTGCACATCGGCGCGCCGGGCGTATCGATCTACTCGACCACGCCAAACAATCAGTATGCGACTTACAGCGGCACGTCGATGGCGACGCCGCACGTGACGGGCGTGGTGGGCCTCCTTGCGGCGGCCAATCCCCAGGCCACGTCGGCCGAGATCCGCTCGGCCATTCTGCAGTCGGCCGTGCCGATCGCGAGCCTCGCCGGAAAGACGACGACGGGCGGGCGGCTCAACGCCGCGGCCGCCCTCGACCGGATCGCGCCGGTCGCCGGGCCGCGGGTGCTTTCCGTGACGCCATCGGGGTTCGTGGAGCCGCCGGTGACGAGCGTGCGGGTCGTATTCAGCGAAGGGATCGCCTCGACGGCGCTCGTCGGGGCGAACTTCGACCTGCGGGGCGCCGGAGCCGACGGGGCGTTCAGCACGGCCGACGACATCCTTGTGCCGATCTCGAATTCCCAGGTCGCTCAGTCGCCGGCGGGCACGGTCACGATCACGCTCGGCTCCGGGCTGGCGGAGAGCGCGTATCGGCTCCGGCTCGTCGGGACGGGCGCGAACCCGCTGCGCAACGCCGCCGGGCAGGCGCTCGCGGGTGGCACCGATGTGGTCCGGGATTTCACCGTGCGGGTGGTTCCGCCGACGCCCCCGGCCCCGCTCGAACCGAACGACACCTTGGCCACCGCGACGAGCGGGCTCGGCGCCGGTGCGACGCAGGCGGCGTTTTCCGGCGCGATCGGCGACGGGCAGTTCACAACCCGCGACGTCGACATGTTTTCGGTGCAGTTGAACGCCGGGCAAACGATCGTGGCGACGATCCGGGCGGCTGCGGACGGCTCTCCCCTCGATTCATACATGCGGCTGTTCAATGCGAGCGGCACGCAACTGGCCTTCAACGACGATTTCGGTAACGCCCTCGACAGCCAGATCACGTTCACCGCCGCGGCGACGGGAACCTACTACGTGGGCGTGTCCGGCTACGGCAATTCGACCTACACGCCCACCACCGGCGGCAGCGGTGTTGCCGGCTCCACCGGCAGCTACCAGATCACCCTCCAGCGCACCACGCCCCCGCTCGAGCAGAACGACTCGATGGCCCAGGCGACGATCGTGTCTGCCACGGCCGGGTCGGTGAACTACACGGCCGCGATCGGCGACGGGGCCGCGGCAGCGGCTGATGTCGATATGTTTCGCGTGCAGCTCGCCGCCGGGCAGAAGCTCACCGTCGACATCGATGCCACGACCCTCTCGCCCGCCAGCGGCCTCGACAGCTATGTGCGCATCTTCAACGCATCAGGGCAGCAGGTGGCCTTCAACGACGACGTGGGGACGGCGCTCGACAGTTACCTCGAGTACACGGCGACTGCCGCCGGCACGTTCTATGTGGGTGTGTCGGGCTACGGGAATGCCGCCTACAACCCGGCCACCGCGGGCAGCGGCACCTCCGGCTCGACGGGCAATTACCGGCTCAATCTGACCTTCGCGACGGTCGCTCCTCCTCCACCCCCGCCGACGGCGGCGACCGTGGTGGGACGGCACCTGTTTTACAACAACTCCCGGTACGACGGGTTCGATGCCCGGGCTGGTGTGTCCGACGACGCCGCGATCGCGACCGACAAGGCGGCATTGCTCCCCGGTGCGACCGCCACCTTCGCCAACTACAGCAGTTATTCCCGCGGCCTCAACGGCGTGATGATCGACGTCGCCAACCTCGCCGGTGCGCCGACGCTCAGCGACTTCGTGTTCCGAGTCGGAAATACAAACACGACCGGTTCGTGGACGACGGCCGCCGCCCCCACCTTCCTCACGGTGCGGGCGGGCGCGGGCGTGAGCGGCAGCTCGCGGGTGACGCTCGTGTGGGCCGATGGTGCGATCCGCCAGACCTGGCTCGAGGTGACGGTGCGGGCGACGGCGGCCACGGGCCTCGCGGCACCGCACGTGTTCTACTTCGGGAACGCGATCGGCGAGGTCGGCGACACGCCGGCCAATGCGATCGTGTCGATGACCGATGTCAACCTGATCAACGCGAATGCGGCGGCCACGGCCACGATCACCAACGCATACGACGTGAACCGCGACGGCCGGGTCGATACCACCGATCGCTCGATCGCGGCGCTGAATCGCACGACCGACCGCACGGCCCTCGCCCTCGTGTCGATCGCCGCACCGGCGTCGGCAGCCTTCACACCGAACTCGGCCGCCATTCGCATCTTGGGATTTCGCGACCCGCAGCAGCTGTCTGAGCGAGCGCTGGCCTTCAAGCAGTTCGGCGCGCTCGTGATGACAGCGGGCGGCACCGGCGTTGGCGATCGTCCCACAGCCGGCCCCGGAAGGCCGGGCGCCGCTCCCAAGCGACCGCTATGAGCCGCTCGATTCGCCGGGAGGCTCGTCACCAACCGTGATCCGACGGCAATGCAGGATTGTGGCCTGGGCGACTGGCGTCTGGGCGATCGCGGGCATGGCGGTCGCCGCAGATGCCACGATCGAGCTGACCGCCGTGGTTGCCCGCGATGCGTTTGGCGGCGGGGCGAGCGACTTGGCTGTGGCTGCCGATGGCAGCGGACGGCTCTGGGCCACGACCGATCGTGGGCCAAACGGAACCACCACGGTCGGCGACAAGAAACTGCGGACCCTGCTCGATCCGGGGTTTGTGCCGCATCTCGTCGAGTTGGACCTGCGACCGGAGAGCGCGCCGGGCGGCGGCCCGGCCGTGGCCGTCGCGCGTCGCATCCCGCTGGCAGGCCGCACCGGCACGCCCCTCTCCGGCCGCCCGAACGGCGTCGGTCGTGATGAGCCGATCGTCGCCTCCGCCTCGGGCTGCTCCGTTGCCGGCGACCCCAACGGCGTCGACACCGAGGGGCTCGTGCACATGGCCGACGGAAGTTTTTGGATGGTCGAGGAGTATCGACCGTCGCTGCTCCACGTGTCGGCCGAGGGCCGCGTGCTCGGGCGATTCGTGCCCCGGCAAACCCGTCTCGCCGAGGCCGACGCCGAAGTCCATGCCGTCCTGCCCGAAGCCTATGCCGCCCGACGCGACAACCGCGGGTTCGAATCGATCGCGGTGTCGCCCGACGGCTCCCGGCTGTGGACCATGCTGCAAAGCCCGCTCGACAACGGCAGCGAGACGCGGATCAGGAAGGCGGGCAACGTCCGTCTGCTGGCGTTCGACCCCGCGGCGGGCTTGCCCCTGGCGGAGCACGTCTATCGCGTCGGCGATCCGACGGAACCCGAGTATCTCACGAGCGGCGCCGCGCCGGAAGACGCCAAGATCTGTGCGCTGGCGGCGATCGATGCCGACACGCTCTTGGTGATCGAGAGCGACGATGGCGGACGGGCGGTGCTCTATCGCATCGATCTCGCCGGGGCGACCGACACGCTCGCCCGGCCCGCGGATCACGACGGCCGCACCCTCGACGAAGCCCGAGATCTGCTGGCCGCGGGGATCGTGCCCGTGGCCAAGACGCTCGTCGCCGACTTGGCACCGCTCGTGCCGGCGATGCGGCACGATGTCTATGGCGAAGCCGGGGCGAAGAGCGACGCCCCTCTCAAGCTCGAGGGCATGGCGATCCTGGGCCCGGACCGGGTCGCTCTGGTGAACGACAACGACTTCGGCGTGCACGTGAAGCCCGGTGCCTGCTGCCAAACCTGCCTGTGGGTGGTGCGTCTGCCGCATCCGCTCCGGCCGAACCGCTGACGCGGGCGCGGATTTTGGCTACAACAGGGTGATTCCCAGTTGATGAGAGGCACCATGCCCGCGCGCCACCGGCGATCTCGATCCGCCGCCACCCGGCGTGGCTTTCTCGCGGCCGCGGCCGGCGCGGGGACGGCGTGGATGGCTGGGGGGCCCGTGGCCGGCGCCCGAGATCTCGGCCGCGCCCGCACGATCTCGATCTTCCACACGACCGACCTGCACGGGCGAATCCTGCCCACGAG
>CAZDTC010000015.1:5698-19150 GCA_964508125.1 uncultured Candidatus Kuenenia sp. | reverse complement strand
AGGTGGTTTCGAGCGGGATGCCGCTCTGGTCGGTCACCGTCTGAAAGTGCTCGCTCTCGCTGCGCCGGTTCTCGAGGTCGGCATTCGCCTTGCGGAGCTCCGTGACTTCTTTCGCAACCTTGTCGAATTCCTTCGACGTCTCGGCGACCGTCTGGGCGAGCAACTCCCGACGCATGCGGAGCACGACGGGACTTTCGAGGGGCTGGCCCGAGCGACGGCCCACCGACTCCAGCGCCATCTGGGCCACGATCTGCGGGCGCAGTTCGTCGCGCCGCTGGCCGATCCGCTTCACGACCTGCTCCCGCTGCGAACGCAGCCGCTTCACGGCCGGTTCGTTGGAACCGCGAGCACTCCGCTGCTCCTGAAACAGGATCGCCTCGTCGATTTCCGCAAGCTTGCCATCGAGCTCGAGCATCTGTGGGTCGCGGACGAGGGCGGCGTCGACCATCTCGTCGGGAAGGGCGTCCTGCTCCGCGATGTCGCCCCGCGTCTTCGCGTCGACGATCGCGAGCTCGGCGTCGATCGTCGTGAGGTCGCGCTGGGCCTGCGTCATCTGGGCCCGCAGCGTGCCCAGATGGTCGAGGAGAAGGGCCCGTTGCGTCATCACCTCGGCGCCTTCGCCCGTTCCGAGCGTGCGGGCCAGCGTGTTGAAGGTCTCGCGCTGCTCGCGCATCTCGGCCACGTTTTCCTTGTACTTCTTCTCGAGCGCGTCGCGGCGGCCGAGGTTCTCCGTGCGCTCCTTGTTCACGATGTCTTCGAGGTAGGAACTGGTGACGGCGTTGACGATCTTGGCGATGTCTGCCGCGTTCTTGCCGCGGAGCCGCACCTGCACCACCTCCGACTCCATGGGTGCCGTCACCTGGATCGAACGCGTCAGCCAGCCCACGGGATCCTCGTCCTGCTCGCGGATGAGGCTGAGATCGGCGATGCCGGGCCGGCGGAGGGCAGACGTCATCACGAACGGCGACTTGATCAGCGCAACCTGCGTCTTGCGGTAGGCCTCATACTCGGAATTGTCGCGGCCGCCGCCGCCGAGCATCCCGCTCTTGTCGCGAACCCGCAACCACGCGACAGCCTCGTATCCCCGCGGCAGAAAAATCCAGGTCGCGATGGCCGCGAGCGTGGCGAGGAGGATGCCGAGCGACACCGCCGGAAGCCAGCGGCGGCGGAAGGCGTGCCACACCCGCCGGTAGTCGACGCCACCCGCCAGCGGATCGTCTCCGGAGAGCGATGGCGGCGAAAACGGCGGCAGCGGTGCGAGCGCTGCATCGCGCACGGTGATCGTGCCTGCAGAAGGGCCGGCCGTGGCCGATGCCGAGGAAGCGTCCGGTGCTGTCGATGAGTCGCTCATAAGCCTGTCGGGCGTGGAAGGAACTCCGCTGTTACCACTCTACCCCATCATCCCGCGTCAATCCGCACGCCTTGCCGAAGATCCGCCCCCTCTGGGGGCAACGACGATGGGTGGTATCGCCTGACGGGGTCGCAGGGCCGGCTGCGACGCCGCCTCCACCCCCTGCCGGCGCGGCGCAACTGCCGCCACGACAGTATCTTCCGACACGAACAGGTGGGCCAGGATCTGCTGGAGCAAAAACATCATTCCCAAGGCCATCGGCATCATCACCCAACCGGCAAGATCGTGAAAAACCATCTCCGCCACCTCCGAACTGGCCACTTGGTAGAGAAGCCCCGTGACGGTGATACGGATCGAATTGACGATCAGTGCGATCGGGATCGCGCTCGCAAGAATCACGAGGTTTTCCCACCACTGCCGCTCGCCGAGCATCACGAGCGCCACCGAAAGGGCCACGAAAATGGTGAGCATTCGCAGCCCGCTGCAGGCATCGACGACACCGAGGTGCATCTCGCCCACCACGATCTGGTTACCCTCTCGAAACGCATCGAGACCAAGTGTTTGCAGGGCATACGTGCTCACGATGGTGGCCAGCGTCTGCAGCGGACCGAGCAGGTAGCGTGTGGCCTCGTCGGGGAGCGGGTACATGAAGATCAGAAACCCGATCGGAGCCCACGCCCAGCGAAACATGCTCCAACCGCCGACCAGAAGAAACACACCGGCCAGCGCGGGGACAAACGTGTACATGTCGATCGTCACGATCCGATAGCGGGCCGCCAACAGGCGCAGCCCGAAACCAGCGGCCAGCAGCAGGCCGCCAGTGATCCGCGCCGAGAGCGTGACGGGCTCCACCGGTTGCCGCCACCAAAAAAGCAGGGCGATCGTGAAGAGCGGAACGATCCAGCCGTGGGAATACTGCGGATTACTCCAACTCGACTGGGCGTTGAGCAGGCCTGGCCAATAGCTGTAGACAAGCATCGCCGTGAGCACCGCGATGGCGCCCCAAGCCGACGCGGCCTCGGGCCGCCTGAGGTCGGCGAGAAACTCCCCCAACCGCCGCTTGGTGCCCTCGATCAGCCCTTCATCGGTGGGTGGCGGGGCGGGACGCTGCCCGACCGTGCGTACGGCCCCACTGCTCCTCGATAAAGCGGGAACCGGATTGCCTGTCGCCTTGGGAACGATCGGAGTGATGCTCATCGAACGGCTTGTACCTCCCTCTCGCTGCCACAAGTAAGCATACACCCTGCGACAAGCAGATTCACGTGGCCGGCCGAAGACACCAAATCCTTACACCGTTCGCGAAAAAATGCACGGGCGTCGACGGGGGGCACCGGTCAACCACCCCCCGTCGCCGCCGCCGCGATCCATCGCCAGGCCAGCACCTGCACGGCCGCGGCCACGAGCAGATCAACGCCCGTGGGTTCGAGCCGGCACCTGTGCCCCCGAAACCAGTCGATGCCCATCCGGCCCACGGCCACCGCCGCCATGACCGCCCCCACGGGCACGGCGGCCTGCCAGCCGAGGACGGTGCCGACAAACACCAGCCCCTGCCGCAACCACGGGCTCGCCACCACCATGCCGAGCAGGGCGCCCGCTCCCGCGCCAGCGAGGGCCTCGGCGGCGGCCGGCCACCCCGCCGCGACCGTCGGCCCGCCCGCGACCACGGTGAGCACTCCCAGGGCCACTGTCACGCCGAGCGAAAATCCGCGCGCGATGCGCGTGCGATCGGCCTCGAAGAGCGCCCACAAGAGCAACGCCAACAGGAGTGCGGCGTGCACGGCGCACACGAGGGCGAGCCGCCAGTCGCCCTCCATGAACAGCACGTCGACTCCGGTCCGGCCGGTCCCGAAGCGTCCATCCGGCCAGGTCCGTCCGCCCGAAAGCAGTTCCACGGCTGCGATCCCACCGATAGCTCCCGCCGCCGCCTCGACGAGCGCATAGCGGGAAGCGATCGTGGCGCCACAGTCGCGGCAACGGCCCCGCAGCGCGAGCCACCCGATCACCGGCACGTTGTCGCGCCAGCGCACCCGATTGCCGCAGGCCGGGCAACGCGATCCTCCACCCGCCACCGAGAGCCCGCGCGGCACGCGATACGCCACCACGTTGAGAAAACTGCCGACATTGGCTGCGAGCAGACACAGCATCACGGCGACCGTGGCATCGCTCAGCACGTCGATCGGCACTACCGAAGCACCTCCCGCGCTCATGACGACTCGTCGCCCACGCCCACAGCGGACACCACTTCACCGAGCTCCTTGCCTGATTGCGGGCTGTTTGTGGCACGTCTGTAACGCTAGAGTAGCGTGCGAAAGCCTGCAGTGCCGAGGCCGCGGATGACGAACATGGACGATGCGTTGGACAGGGCCCCTCCGCCCGACAGGCGGCCGCGCCTGCCGGCCTGGATCAGTCTCACGCTGCGGCTCGCAGCCACGGCCGGGCTTATGGCCCTGGCCCTGCGCGGCGTCGAGTGGCCGAAACTTCTCGATCTCTTGAACACGATCGATTGGCGCTGGTGGGCGGCCGGCTTCGCCACCGCGATGGTCGTGCAGGTGATCGCCGCGGTGCGTTGGGCGTTGCTCGCCCGCCCGATCGGGTTTCCATTCTCCATCGGCCTGTTTGTGTGGCGCTTCTTCGAGGGCGCCTTCTTCAGCCTCTGCCTGCCCACGTCGATCGGTGGCGACGTGGTGAAGGCCTATCGGCTCGCCGACTCGACGCACGGGCGGCTGCTCGCGGGCTGCACCGTGGTGGCCGACCGGCTTGCCGGGCTCGCGGCGCTCAGCGTGCTCGCCGGCGCGGCGATCATCGGCAAGGAATGGTCGCTCGGCACTCCCGCGACGATCGGCGTGGGCGCCGCGCTCTTGGCCGTCGTGCTCGCATGCTTCTGGCTCGGGGTGGCATCGCTCGACCGGTTGCTGGCGCTGTTTCCCGAGCCGCACGCGGCCCGGCAGTTCATCGCCCGCCTGCTCCCCTACCAGGTGCGGCCGAGCCTGATGACGCGGGCGGTGGCCTGGAGCCTGATCGTGCAGATGGGAGGCGCGGTCTCGGTGGCGCTGGTGGCCCGCGGACTGGGAGTGGCCCTGCCGCTGTCGGTGTGGTTTGCCGTCGTGCCGCTCGTCGCGCTGGCGATGGTGCTGCCGATCAGCATCGGCGGCGTCGGGGTGCGGGAGGGCGGGCTCGCCTTTCTGCTGGCGCCCGCCGGCGTGACTGCGGAGCGGGCCGTCGCGATCGGCCTGTTGTGGTTCCTGACGACGATCGGCGGCGGGCTGATCGGCGGACTTCTGTTCCTGCTCGATCGCCGGCCACACCATCAACAACCCGCCGCGTCGCCCGGGGTGTGAGCGCTGCACTGCGCGGCACAGAGGAGCAGCCCGGCCACGGTCTTGGCGTCGTCGATGCGTCCGTCTCGGCACATTGCGAGCGCCTCCGCCCACGGCACGACGCGCGTGCGGATCTGTTCCCCGGGCTCGAGCGCCTGCGGGCCGGGCTGGAGGTCCTCCGCCACGAACAGGTGCATCCGCTCGCGCAGGATCCCGGGCGACATCCAGAAGCCGCCCATCGGCGTGATCCTGCCGGCCCGGTAGCCCGTCTCCTCCGCGAGCTCGCGGGCCGCTGCGTCGGCGAGCGTCTCCTCCCGGTCGAGCGTGCCGGCGGGGAGTTCGAGCAGCGTCGTGCCCACCGCCACCCGCACCACCTCGACGAGACACACACGGTCCGGCGCAACCAAAGGCACCACCACGACGCTGCCCGGATGCTCCACCACTTCTCGCGTGCCCGCGGCCCCCGCCTCCGCGATCCGCACCACGCGAAACCGCCGCGCCGTAAACACCACCTCGCCCCCGCGGGCCGACGGGGGCGGCGGCTCGGAGACGGCGGGCTCTGGCATCGGCAACGCCACGATCCGCGCGTCGACGCCGCCCACGTCGAGCTGCGCGTCGGGGCCGGCGCTCTTCACCGCGATGATCGCCAGCCCCAGCCATCCACCGGCGCTGGGCGACTGGCACGCCGACGTGATCGCGCCCAGTTCCATGCCGCCGCCACGCACGAGAGCGCCGCTCGCAAACTCCCGCGCAGCCGCGATCCCCACGAGACGGCGATTGACGTGCCCGAGCGCGTCGAGCCGCGCGACCGTCTCCTGGCCGAGGTAACAACCCTTCGTAAAGGAGATTGCGCGGGCGTGTCGCGCCAACTCCTGCGGCAGCGCCTTCGCGGGGATGTCGACCGGTGCGGGCCAGCCGTGCTCGATCCGCAGCCGTTCGAGCGCGGCAGGCTCGCCGGCCACGACACCCGCCGCCGTGATGGCGGCCACGAGCGGCGGTCGCTGCGCCGCCGGCGCCTGCACGAGATAGCCCTCGGCTCCAGCCCACGGCACCGCCACCACGGCGACCGGGACGCCGGCGATGAAGCCCTGGTGGTGTGCCCACGGCGCCCGCGGAGGCGGCGTCTCCAGCAGCGCCGCCAGGCCCGCGGCGGCACCCGGCCCCGCGAGCACGACGCTCGCCCGGTCGGCCGACGCATCGACAATCTCGACCTGCTCGCGGATGTGATACCGCTCGAGATGCTCGGCCAACGGGGGCCCGCCCGGGAACGCGTCGATCCACACTCCGTCGTCGGTGCGCAGGATCCCGGCGAGCGCAAGCACCCAGCCCTTGGCGTCGGCGAAAAACCCCTCCGTGCCCGAACCGGGCTCGAGTGATCCCAGCGCGGCCGTCGTGAAGCCGTCGACGAACCGCGCCGCGTCACGGCCCCGGATGATCACCGCCGAGCGGCGGCCGGCGTCGATCCAGGTCGCCTTGGCTGCCATGTCCCGCATCTGCTTCCTCCACGCTGTGCCTTCCCGCGACAGGCTACCAGAGCAGGCCGGAGCCCGGATCGGGCCACGAAGCCGCGGAAAACCAGCCGCGCAATTTTTTTCGAAAACCCGCGCGAACGCCGGGTGGCCCTCCTGCGTACATCTCTCACCGCGACGATCGCGGGGACGACCGATGAATCCGAGCCGAATCCAACGGCTCCCCATGCGATGCTGCGAAGGAGGAGTGTGATGGCCACCGTCGACTTTGACACGCGGTGTGACGACGACTTCGACGATCACGATCCGTTCGCCGTCGCCGACAGCGAACACTCCGACGCCGCCCGCGCGGCAGGCGAGGGCTCGCGGCCGGCCGCCGCCGACCGCGAGCGACGCGACCGGCCGAGCGGCCCGAAGCGCATGCATCGCATCGCAGCCGTGCGTGAGCGGCAAGGCGTGACGTTGCGCAACGTCGCGCGGCGGCTCGGCCTCGAACTGGCGGTGGTGCGCCGGCAGGAGCAGCCCGACTGCGACCTGCGGATCTCCGACGTGATGCTCTGGCAGGAAGTGCTCGAAGTTCCGATCGCCGAACTGCTCGTGGAGGCGGATGGCCAGCTCTCGGGCCCGGTGCTCGAGCGCTCACGGATGGTGAAGTTGATGAAGACGGCCGCCGCGCTTCGGGAGCGCACCCGCGGCACGCCGACCGGCAGGATCGTGGACATGCTCGTCGATCAGATTCTCGAGATCATGCCCGAATTGGCCGACGTGACACCCTGGAACACGGTGGGGCAGCGGCGCACGCTCGACGACGTCGGCCGCACCGCGATCTGCGCAGTGCCCGAGGAACTCTTCCGGCGACCGGGCCGGAGTTGACCAGGGGCCCGGCATGCGTACGATCGCCGCCGGCGGGTCGGCCCTGCGATCAACGCAGCCCCGCGGTCCTCGCACAGGTCAGCTTCCGTGTCTTCGCTTCTCGGCGTCCTCGGCATCACCGTCGTCCTGTTCTTCGTCGTCGCGGCCACGGCGCGGCTGATCCTCGGTCGCTGATGCGGGCCTGCCGCCAGGCGCCGCCGCCCCGAAGGCGAACAGCCCCGTGAACAGCCCGAGCGTGCCGCCGAGTACGACCCATGCCGTGATGGCGAGCCAGGCGTAGTCTCGCAGCCACACGCGCAGCGGCGGTTCGGCGCTCTTGGGCACCTTCCGCTGCACGGGACCGCCGCGGCCGGTCTGCCCGCGCATCGCGTCCCGAAACTCGTCCCACTGCGCCTGCGCCTCGGGCCGCTCCAGCGAGGCGAGCCAGGCGCTGCGGCAGCGCAGCAGGTAGGCCGGCGGCCCGACGAGCAGCGCGAGCCACACGGCGGCCGCCGCGACGAGCGCGGCCCGCGACGCACGGCGGGCTGGAAGATTCTCCATGCCCCCCATTCTCCACCGCTTTCCCCGGGCGGCAATCGGTCTGGCTCCGACGGCCGGCCGCTGGTACCGTCCGGGTCCGATTTTTGCATCCGACGTCGCCCCGGCGCTCGAAACCATCCATGCCACACGTGCGTTCCACGCCCGCTCGCGTTCACCGCTGCATCCTGGGCCTGCTCGTCGTCGGGTTCGCCGGGGGCGAGGCCCGGGCACAAAGCGGCTGGCTGCCCACGTCGTGGTTCGCGCCGGCGGCGGTTTCGGCCGACGCGATGTTTCCGCTGTCCGAGAAAGACGGCCCGTGGCTGGTGCTGGCGGCGACGTTTCGCGGCGAGGGCGCCCGTGACGACGCCCGCAAGCTCGTACAGGAACTCCGCCGCGATCACAAACTCGAGGCCTACACGCACGAGAAGGCATTCGACTACTCCGGCCAGCAGCAGGGCCTCGGCCTCAACCCCGACGGCACGCCGAAGAAGATGCGGTATGCGAATTCCGGGCAGGTCATCGAAGTGGCCGTCCTCGTCGGCGACTTCGCATCGTTCGACGACCCGCGTGGCCAGAAGATGCTCACCACGATCAAAGGGCTTCACCCGCAGGCCCTCTCCGGCGACGCGGGCAAGAGCCGCTCCTTCTCCGACTTCCGCCGGATGATCGGCCTCGACAAAAATGCCGCCAAAGGGCCGATGCACCTGGCGTTCGTGATTCCGAATCCGCTGCTCCCCGAAGACTACTTCTCGCGGCAGGAGGTCGACCGCTTCGTCGTGGAGATGAACGCCGATGTCACCCACAGCCTGCTCGACTGCCCGGGCCGCTACACCGTGCGTGTGGCCACGTTCACCGGCGCCGGCACCTTCGACCAGAAGGCGATCGCCGGCGGCGACGACGACGTGAAGCTCGAGAGCCGGCTCGCCGAGGCCGCCGACAAGGCGCATCGGCTCACGGAATCCCTGCGCCGCGCCGGCTGGCAGGCGTGGGAGTTCCACGACCGCGAGTCGAGCATCGTGTGCGTCGGCAGCATCGATCAACTGGCCATGCCGCAGGCCGGCGGCGCGGCGGCCGTCCACCCGGAGGTGGTGCGGATCGTGCACGAGCTCGGCCCTGATCCGGCGAAGCTGGCAGCCGGCTCGGTGATGCCGCGGGTGATCGACGGCATCCTCCTCGACGTGAAGCCGAAGCCGATCGACGTGCCGCGGGCGCCCGGTGGCTGGCGGTGATGGACGCCGTCCACGCCACGCTCGTGCTCGGCACGACGAACGCCGGCAAGCTCCACGAGCTCGAAGAACTACTCGCGCCCGTCGGCATCCCCTGCCGATCACTCGCCGGTGAGCCGAGGGCCGTGGAGGTCGAGGAGACCGGCGGCTCGTTCGCCGAGAATGCGGCCCTCAAGGCGGCCGCCCAGGCCCGGGCCATCGGCGCCTGGGTGCTCGCCGAAGACAGCGGCCTGGTGGTCGACGCGCTGGGCGGCGCCCCGGGCATCTACTCGGCGCGGTTCTCCGGCGCAGGTGCGACCGACCTGTCGAACAACGCCCTCCTCCTGGAGCGCCTCGCCCTCCACGGCGGTGCCGCGCGGGCGGCCCACTACGCCTGCCATGCGGCCCTCGCCGACCCGACCGGCACGATCGTCGCCACCTCGTCGGGCACCTGTGGCGGTCTGATCGCCACCGCGCCGAGCGGCACGGGTGGCTTCGGCTACGATCCGCTGTTCGTGGTTCTCGAATACCACCGCACGTTCGGGGATCTGCCGCCGGCGGTGAAGGCCGTCATCAGCCACCGGGCGCGGGCCCTGCGGGTGATGCTGCCGACGCTGGTGCGACATCTGGCCCGGGCAGGCTCTGCGGATCGCTGAGCCGGTGCTCGATGACGCTCACCACGTCGTCGGTGCCGTCGATCCGCCCCGCCAGGGCGTCGAGCGCGGGCCTGAAAGTCTCGAGGCGGCCAAGGAATCCGCGGACGTGACTGGTCGTGACCTGCTCGAGGAGCGTGAAGTCGCCGCAGCCCATTCCGGCGAGGAAGTGGCTGTTCATGAGCTGCTCGGCGTGGGCCCGCTCCGGCAGGAGGAGCATCGGCTTGCCGAGGTGCAGCGCCTCGCCGATCAGCTGGTTGCCGGCCGCCGAGACGAGGCAGCGACAGGCGGCGAGGTCGTCGACGAAGCGTCGCTCGTCGATCGCGTGGAACGAGATCGACCCCACGGCGTCGCGCTCGCCGAGGCCATACACCTTCACGGGCAGGCCGCTGTCGGCGAGCGTCGCCAGCGCCTGAAACGGCGTGTGCCGGCGGAGGTAGCTGAGCACGAAGCCCTCGTCGCTGGAGGCGGCCCGCTTCACCTCGCTGCGCAACAGCGGCCCCACCTGCACGACGTGCTCCCAGCCGCGCTTGAGCGGCGGTCGGAAGAAAGCGGAGACCACCGTGTCGGTCGCTTCCGTCACATACATCCACACCGCGTGGCTCATGAGCCACGCCTGCCACTGCAGCCACCACGGCAGCGACGAGAGATCGTAGGCCAGGAGGAAGTGCTGGTGGTCGACGCTCACCAGCGGAATGCCGTGGCGAGCGGCGGCCCGGGGAAGCGCCGGCTCGAAGTCCGTCACCGCCAACTCCGCGCCGAAGGTGTCGAGCTCGCCGAGCATGCGGTCGACGAGCGGCCCGAGTTCGCGGGCCTGATAGTCGAGGCCCGTGGCAATCGACCGCGGCACGTCGAGCCGGCCGCTGCTGTATTGGAATACGATCCCCGGGATGGCCACGATCCGGATCCGTGGCTCGTCGGCAAACCGTTGCGAGAGAAACTCGAAGGCGTCGGCCGACGTGAAGATCAACAGGTCGTGGCTGCCACGCAGCCGCTCGGCGAGCGTGGCGATCCGGGTGGCGTGGCCCCGGCCTTCTCCGCACAGACTGATCGCGATGTGGGCCATGGCTGAGGACGGCGAGGGTGTCGGTGAAGGGCTCGATCCATTACGATACACCTCGCCCTCGAACCTCCACCATCGCCCCGACCATGCCCCTCTTCCCCCAGGCCGCCGCCGTTTGTGCCCGGGGGTTCTGTGCCTTCGTCGCCCTGCTTGCGATGCAGGCTCCCGGCTCCACGCGGGCCGCGGAACCCGCCACCGATTCGCCACCGACGGAGGGGGAAAGGATCGCGATCAAAGTCGGCGATTCTCCGATTTTCCAGTCGGAGCTCGACGCGGCAGTGCAACGGGCCGCCCAGGGACGAATGCTCGAGACTGGCGCGCAGTTGCGGCTTATGGCCGAAACGGTCGAACAACTGGTCGACGAGCGGCTGCTGCGGCGGGAGGTGGAAGCGCAGCAGGTGACCGTCGACGAGGACGAAGTGACGACCGTGATCACGCGGATGCGCAGCCAACTCTCCCAGCGCAATGTTCCGCTGGAGACGTTTCTCGCCCAATCGGGCCGCGACGAGGCCTCGCTCCGCGGCCAGATTCGCCTCGAGGCGGCCCTCAACAGGATGCTGCTTCCGAAGCTCACGAGCAACGCGATCGAGGCGGCCTTCACCAAGCATCGCCGCGACATCGACGGCACGCTCGTCCGCGCAAGCCACATCGTGTTGCGTCCAGACCCGGGTCGCGGCCCCGACGCGCTCGCGCATCTCGATCACTACGCTGCCCGACTGAGATCCGAGATCCTCCAGGGAACCGTCTCCTTCGCCGAAGCGGCCCGCCGCCATTCCGCTGGCCCGAGCCGCCGCCAGGGAGGGGATATCGGCTATTTTCCCCGGCGCGGCACGCTGGACGAGGAGTTCTCCCGTCAGGCCTTCGCGCTCGCCAAGGGAGAGATGTCGAAACCTTTTGCCACGGCGTTCGGCGTGCACCTCGTCTTGGTCACCGACGTGAAGCCCGGCGACGCCCGGCCCGACACGCTGCGGCCGGTGCTCGAGAAGATGGTCGTGCAGGATGCGATCCGTGAGATCCTGGCCCGTGGCCGGAAGTCGACGCCGATTGACTACGCGCCCGGCGTGCCCCACTTCGAGACGGATGCCGACCGTGACAAACCGGGCCGTAACGTGGTCGTCGCGGAGGCCGAAACGCGGGCCAAGTCAGGATTGTGAGCCACCCCCCAGGCCCGCTACCCTCCCGACCGTTTTTCTCGCATCGCTTGGAGCCGCCTGCCGTGGCCGGGATCGCGTTCATGAAGCTTCGCTCTTGCCTGCTGATCTCCTGCATGGCGGTGGTGCCACTCGTGGCGATGTTTTCGCACAAGATTCCGCGCGACTGGCGGCTGGCCGCGCAGCGGTTCGCGCGGGGCGAAGGATTTGCCCGGGTCGCGAGCGTGGCCCGGGGCGGAGAAGTCGCTCGCGTCGAGGAGCCCGGCGAGGCCGAGGAGCCGCCCGTCCCGATCGTCGCGATCGAGGCGCCCGCGAGTCCACCGTCGCCGCACCCGCAGGCGGCCGTCATCAATTTGGCGGGAGCCGGCGCCCGCGACGATGCAGCGCTCGTACGGGCGGATGTCGAACGGCAGCTGGCGGCGCTGGGGGCCGTGGCGTTTGAATGCGCGCGATTGCCGACCGGCAGCCTTTATCGCTGCTCGTGCCGCGTCTCCGCCGACCCGTCGGGGCAGTTGCAGCGTGTGTTCCAGTCGTCGAACCCGGACCCGGCCGTGGCCCTGAGAAACCTCTTGGGCCAAGTGCAGTTCTGGAAACATCGGCTGGCGGCGCAGCCTGCATCGCGGGTCGAGCTGCCCGACACGCCCACGGGCCGGCGATAGACCGCCGCACGATCGACCATGCATCGCAAGCCCAAGCTCACCCGCCGATTTGCAGCCGGCCTCGTAGCCCGTCCTCAACTACGGATCTGGACGCCGCCCCTCGCGATCCAGCCGCGCCGGCCACGGCGCCCGCCCGCCCGCCGTCGGCTGAATCGCGATCCCGAAACGAAGGTGCCGGGAGAACACTGCCGTTCAGACGAGCTCGCCCGGATCGAGGCGGCCCTGTTCGTCTCGCGGCAGCCGTTGTCGACGCGGCGGCTGGCGAAGCTGGCCCGGCTTCCGGACGGCACGAAAGCCCGCGCGCTCCTGCGGGATCTGCGGCGGCTCCACGATGAGAGCGGGGCTGCGTTCCGAGTCGAGCAGATCGCAGGCGGTTTCCAACTGCTCACCCGCCCGGCCCTCGGCCCCTGGGTGCGCCGGCTCCTGGCGACGCCTCCGGAAAACCGGCTCTCGGCGGCGGCCCTCGAGACCTTGGCGATCGTAGCCTACCGCCAGCCCGTGACCCGGGCGGAAATCGAGGCCATCCGCGGAGTGGGCTGCGAGGAAATGCTCCGGCAGTTGCTCGAGCGGGATTTCGTGGCAATCGGCGGCCGCACGGAGGATCTCGGCCGGCCGCACGTTTACCAGACCACGAATCGGTTTCTGCAGGCCTTCGGTCTGGCCCGAATCGAGGACCTGCCCCGGCTCGAATCGGCGGGGGCTGCGGACGCCGAACCGGCCCCCGAAATCCCGGCCGCACCCCCCGGCTGAAATCGGCCCGTCTCGACACTTGCACTTCCGCGAGCGGGGCGACACACTTTCCCGGCCCGTTCGAACTTCCGTCCCCACCGAGGAGCTTTTTCCGTGACGATCGTTGCGAATCCGAGAGGACATCAAGACGTGTTGGCCGCCGACGTGTTCTCCTGGAACGAACTGCCCGAGTTGATGGCCGCCGAGGAACTCTTCGACGCGGTTTCGTTCCCGCGCGCCGATGACCAGGCAATCGTGGCCCGTGGTGACGAAGACGATGATGATGACGAGGATGAAGACGAAGACGACTTCGAGGACGATGACGACGACGAAGTCGACGAAGACGAGGACGAAGAAGAGCTCGACGACGATGAGGAGTGGGAGGAAGTCGACGACGAGGATGATGAAGAAGAGGACGACGAGGACGACGACGACGAGGAGTGGGAAGACGACGACGAAGAGT
>CAZDTC010000015.1:0-5598 GCA_964508125.1 uncultured Candidatus Kuenenia sp. | reverse complement strand
GAAGAGGACGACGAGGACGACGACGACGAGGAGTGGGAAGACGACGACGAAGAGTGGGAAGACGACGACGAAGACGAGGATGAAGACGACGAGGACGACGACTGATCTCGCGCGTGGCGAGGCTCACATTCCTCGCTTCATCCGTCTCTCCCGAGCCCGTCAGGGAGCCGCTTGCGTCGCGGCGGGCGGTGCGATCGCCTCGAGCCTGATCCGCCGTCCTTTGCGATCGACGTCGATCTCGACGCGATCGCCCGCGGCGGCCAGTTTGGCGAGCATGTCCTGCTGATCCGCGAGCGGCACGCCGTCGATCGCCACCACCCTGTCGCCGAGGGCCACACCTGCCCGGGCCATCGGTGAGCCCGCCGACACCCTCACCACGACCGGCGCCTGCGGCTCGCCTGAATCGCCTCGCGTGCCGAGACCCCAGCGCGGCCGCGTGCCCGCGGTCACCATCTCCGCCGCCGGCGCCTCCAGCGCCCGCTTGGTGGCGGGCGACTCGCCGCGGCACTGGGCCCGAAACGCCCGTGGCGGCCGCGGGTCGTCGGCGATCGCGGTCAAGAAGTCGAGCGCCAGCCGCGCGACCGGCTCGATCCCCGCGTAGTTCACGAGGTGCGTGTCGTCGCTCGGGCGGTGGTATTGATCGTGGAGCCCCGTGTGGAACATCACGGTGGGAATCTTCGCGGCGATGAACGGATAGTGGTCGGAGTCGTCGGCGATCTCCCAGTCGTAGACAAGTTCGAGGTTCGCGGCGGCGTTTGCTGCGAGGCAGTCGCCGCGGAGCCCCTCAGCCGTTCGCGCGCCATACACCTCGACCCGCTCGCCCCGCAGCCGACCGATCATGTCGAGGTTCACGGAGAACACGATCGTGAAGGGGGCGAGCGCCGCGGGGCGAACCCGCAGGAAGTGGTAGGAGCCGAGCAGCCCCTTCTCCTCGCCATCCCAAAACGCGATCAGGATCGGCCGCCGCGGGCGGCTCGGCAGGTGCCCGATCGCCTCGGCCAGCTCGAGCAGCCCGGCAACGCCTGAGGCGTTGTCGTCGGCGCCGTTGTGGATGTAGCCCGTGGGGCCGTAGCTGTTGCTCGCGTTGCCGTAGCCCACGTGGTCGTAGTGGGCGCCGACCACGACGAGCTCCTTTGCCACGGTGGGATCGCTGCCGGGCACGAGGGCGAGAATGTTGCGCATCCCGCCGAAGCTCTGGAAAAACGTGCCGTTGTCGCCGGCCGGCTCGACGGCGAGTTTTTCGAGCGCCGCCACGATGTAGGCCCCGGCGGCGCGGCCGCCGCGGCTGCCCCCTTCGCGCCCCTCGAACGAGTCGTCGGCGAGGGCGTGCACGTGGCGGCTGGCCTCGTCGGCCTGGATGCTCGAGTGGGCGGCCGACATCCGTTCGGCGGCGTGGGCGAGAGTGAGTGATCCCGCGAGAAGCACAGCGGGGATCGCCCACGCCGAAATGAGCAGGGCTGGTTTCGTCATGGGTTCGTGCCGCCTCCTTGCGGGACTCTGGTTCGCGGTCAAGAATAGACCTGCGATCATTCCCCCCGTCCACGGGAATTTTCGCGGGCTCGGAGAGGTGGCAGAGTGGTCGAATGCGCGTCTTTGCTAAAGACGTGTCCGGTCAAAAGCTGGACCGCGGGTTCGAATCCCGCCCTCTCCGTTGGTTGGTAATCGTCGAATCAAACGGGCCTTGTTTCCAAGGCTCTTTGAACAGCGTGTCATGTTTGACCTCCGTGACTTTGCTGAAACTTTGCTGATCAACCACCCGCCCCGCGACCGCCGCGGGGCGACTTTGCTGAAACTTTGCTGATGCCCTTCCGCCCCCGGCCGGGTGTGGCACCGGCGGCCTGGCGGTGCTCGGCCAGCTGCCGCATGGTCACCTGGGCCTGCTCGTCCGCGATGTGGACGTAGATTTTGAGCGCCTCCTCGTCGATGTGGCCGACCCAGCGGCGGAGCGTGAAAAAGTCCACCCCGGCGAGGACGGCGATCGTGCAGAAAGAATGCCGGAACTTATGGTTCGTGCCCTCGAGCCCGAGCTTCGCGAGCACGGTCTTGAGGTAGGCAAGGATATGGCGGTCGTTGGCCGGCAGGTCGGCCGTGGCGGCGGTGCCGTCCATCCGGTCGATCACCCATCGGCGGCGGCGGGGTAGGTCCCGCAGCATGGCGACGGCTCGGGGCGAGAGCGGCACGGCCCGCTGCTCGCCGTTCTTGGGCCGCCAGGGCCGGGCACCAGACACGACCTCCTTTGGCCGGATGTGGGCGATGGGCGTCGGCCCATCCAGCGTCAGGTCGTCGTGCGTCAGGTGTACGACCTCGCCGACCCGCATGCCGGTCTCAGCCATCAGCAGGAAGGCGGCCTTGTAGGGATCCCTGGCGGCCTCCACGATCGCGTCGAGCTGCTCCTGCCGCCAGTAGTCGCGGGGGCCCGGCTTGGGCTTCACGAGCTTCGTGCCGCTCACCGGGCTGGCGGCGAGCATCCGGCGGGACACGGCGAAGTTGAGCCACTGCCGCACGATCGTCAGCTCGGTGTAGACCGTCTTGGCGGCCATGCCGTCGCGCCGCCGCCGGACGCCAAACTCATCGACCGTCTGCGTCGTGACCGCATGCATGAGCCGCACGCCGGCATCGCGGCAGTGGTCGGTGAAGCGGTTGAGCACGTCGCGGTACTTGATCATGGTCTTCGGAGCCCGGTCGTTGGAGTCCTGCCAGTCGACGTAGGCCTGCACGGCGACGGCAATGTCGACCGTGCCCGTCTGCCGCGGCACTACACCTGCCAGTTCGGCCTCGAGCGTCCGGGCCTTCTGCCGCGCCACTTCGTGGTTGCGGGTACGGAGGCTCTTGCGCTGCTGCTTCGGCCCTTCCTGCCAGTTCGCGTACCAGACGCGGCCGTTCAAGAAGATCGAAACGCGTTCGCCGATCCGTTCATAGCCGCCGCCGCTACGCTCGCCGTATTGAGAATGGTTACGCGCCACGTCGCCCCTCCCCCTCGAAGAACCACCTGATGAGGCGGTCTCTATAGAAGCGGAGCACGCGGCCGTAGCGACGGCTGCAGCCGTTGAGCCGGCCTGTGGTGCGCCAGAAGCGCAGCGTGCCGACGGGCACCTGCAGCATGTCGGCTGCCTGTGCAATCGTCAGGATGGGCGGATACTTCTCGGCCCAGGGGCCGCTCGCAAAGTTGGTCGTGAGTTCATCCGCTGTGAGCTTCACGCATCCAAGGCTCCTATTGACTGCCATGATCAACCTCCGTGCTCGACCGTGATTCGCCGCCGCATCCGTCGCGACTCGCTCCGAATCAACACTATTCATGGTCTGAAACTCCATCTGTTGAAGGAATGCGCGAAGCGCCCGTGCAGCGCCTGTCCTCGGGACGGTGCCACGGTGCAGCTCTCGCAGAGGAAAAAGAAAAAGCCCACCGCATGGGCGGCGGGCTTACGTGTTTGCGGCAGCAGCGCCTTCGCTCGCGGCCCGCTGGGCGGCTGCTATCGCTTCCGCCGCTTCGCGGGCTTCGTGGATTTCGGCTGCAGGATTTTCTTCCACAGGAAACCCGTGCCGTCGCCGTCGCACTCGAACTTCAGGAGCGACGTGTCCAACCCCTTATTGAGGGTGCTGACATCCCGCCGCCGCGTCTCGTCGGTCGACTTGCGGCCGTGCGGATCGTCGATCCGCGGCGGCCACCCCGCCGCCTCGAAGGCCCGCAGGATCTTCACGATGTTGTGGGCCTGCCTCGGCCGCTTCACGACGCGCACGACCTTGCCTTGGAACCGAAGTTCCCGCGCATCCTCATCCCAGTGCGGCACCGCCGCCGACCGCGGCCTGGAAGTTTTTCCGGCTCGAGGTTTCGCGCCGAGAGCGTCGAGCAGCGAATCGCGTCGCGAGTCGTTGAGGAGTCCGACGGCGTAGGCCACCTCGACGATGCACTGGTTGGCCGTCGGCGTGCCGCGAGCGATATGCCACAGCTCGATCGTATGGTGCTGCTTGAGCACCTCCTTCTCCGGCCCGGCAAACTTGCGGCGATCGGCGGCGGTGAATCGGTTGGCCCACAGGTCGCGCTTCACCGTGTCGCTACGGATCAGATCGCGCAGTCGTTGGAGCTCTTCGTAGACAGTGTCCGGAAGTCCCAGTGTGTCGTTGCTTGCGGGGCTTTTTGCCATGGGTCGCTGTTGGCTCCTGCTCTTTCGCATTCGCGTTTCGCTCCACGCTCACCAGCACGAGCCTCGCCAGCAGGTCGATCAACTCGGCCTGTGCCCTCGCAGCGCCTGCGGATGATGCGTTGGCGTGAGTGTCCATCGTACTGCCATCAGCGGCGGAAGCCGTCGTTCGTTTCGTGGTCATTGTGATCACCTCACGGGGAATGAAAACACCGCTGGCGTGGGCGGCTGGTATGGCCAACCAACTCCACGCCAGCGGTGCGGATACTTCAGGAATAAAGTCACGCCGCCGATCGGCGGCGGCGTGCGATCATTCGGCGGGGCCGCCGGTGCAGACGTGAATCGTCGGTGACGTCCCAATCGATGCCGTGGGCCGACAGATCAAGAACGTCGTCATCCTCGACGTGTCGGTGCCGCGAGCATGAGTCAGCGGCCCGCGGATCGCCGTTGGCGGCCGCCGGCTCGAGGTGAAAACCGCGGCGCCGCACCAAGGCGATCGTTTCGCCCAGGGCTGCCGCCACGGCGGCAAGAAACTGTTCGTCAGCATGGAGAGACATGGAAAACTCCTTCCCCCAATAGGGGATCGAGAGGAAAGCTGGCCACGAGAGTGTTGCCAGCGGAAGAGAAAGGCCCGGATCGGCAACGTGCCAACCGGGCCGGGGATAAGTGCCGAGCCGCTATGCGGCGGCGCGGCGAATTGGCGACGGGCCCGGGATTACCGGGTCAGCACGCTGAAACTCTGCAGCAGTTGCACCAGCAACTTCGGTGCATGGGCCGGAAGCGTTGCTCGAACGATCGCGGGAAGACGATCGTAGGGTGCAAATCGCTCCCGTAGATCCGGGGGCTCGTGGCCCGACTCCCCATAGCGCTCGGCGTACTCTTCGGCACCCCAGATGGTGCACCCGAGCCCGCCGGGCATCACGAGCGTCGCGGCGAACACCACCCGCGCGTCATCGAAGGTGGGCGAGCAGCTCGCCGCGCGTGAATAGACGACCGGCCCCTCGAGTTCGAGATTGTCGAGCCCCATCGCGGCGAGCTCATCGAGCTGCGCGTTGATTGCGGGTATCGACGAGTCGGCCAGTGAAAGGCTGGTCCGTATCAGATCCGTGAGGCGGCCGAGTTCCTCGGCTCGCCCCGAAAGCGTGTCATGCATGGGCATATTCCTGGTTGAGACAGAGCAGCCGATACCACACGGCTACTCACCAGATATGCCAGGGTTTTTCAGATTATTTAGGGACGCAGATCTCGTATGAGTAAGAACCGACCGCGCATCGCCGACGGTCTGCAAAAGGATAGGACGGCCAACAGAACGATTCCGGTTTCTCGGGCGTGAGCATCGGAAGCGCCAGCGGCCTGGATCGCTGCGCTCCGGGGGGCCTGCTGGCGGGGGGCGGCATCCCGCAAGTAGTGTACAGGCGATCACTTCCCCCGTCTGCTCGCCGCTCTGCCCATGGTCGCT
>CAZDTC010000014.1:14755-19236 GCA_964508125.1 uncultured Candidatus Kuenenia sp. | reverse complement strand
CGCGCGACAGGCACGCCGGCCGATTCGCAGGCCGCCGTGCCCCCCTCGACGCTGACCACGTGGGTGAGCCCGGCCGGCAGCAGTTTCTCGCAGGCCTTCTGGCTGCGGGTGCCCGACTTGCACACGAAATACACCGGGCCGTCGCCGGCGAGCGACTTCACTTCGCGGGCGTCGAGCCGGTCGAGCGGGATGTTGTGGGCGAAGTCGACGTGCACCTCGCCAAACTCGGCGGGCGTGCGGACGTCGATGAGCGTCACCTTCTCGCCCTTGCGGCGGAGGTCGGCGAGCGTCGTGGGGGAGATCGTGGCGACCATGGCTGGGTTCTCCTTGGCGGGACGGCTATGACACACTTCCGAATGCCCGGAATTTGAACCCAATAGTACGCGTGGTAAAATGTTCGGCGGAAGGTCAGAAGTATCCTGGCTTTGAATCGGCCCGGCCCTCGCGGTCGGCCGTACCAACCTCGCGAAAGCACAAGGTGGTGACCCTCCCTGGCAACAGGGCGGGAGGATACGCGTCGGGCACGTGCCCCGGCGAAGCTTTCGAGGTGCCCGCCCGACTCGAAAGCACCTTCCTTTCCTTCATGTGGAAAGGGGTGCGAGATGCCGGTCGGATTTCCATCGCTGCGCGTCGATCATGCGAACGAGTGCCATCATCTGTGGAACAACAACGGCACCTGGTGGGTGCACTACACCGTGCATTTCGACCACCGCAAAAGGCGCGTCCGCCGGTCGCTCGGCACGCGGTCGCTCGCCGACGCGATCGCGAGACGCGACGCGATCCTGCACCGGATCGCAAGCGAGGGCGAGTTTCTACCCGAGCGTGGCGCCGGCCAGCCGGCGGCCTGCGATCGGCGCGTGCTGGTGTAGGACAGGCTTTAGCCTGTCGTAGCGGACCAAGGTTGTCCGTCGGCGCCGCCACACTGCCAGGCGATCGCAACGCGCCGGCGGCGATTTCGCCGCCACTGGACAAACACTGAACGCCTGAACACAATGATCCCCCCGATGAGCAAGTCACGGAAGACAGCCGCTCCCCCTTCCCCAACGCCGCCCGCCTGGCATGCGCTCGAAGTGCCGGTGCCTGCGCAGAGCCGGCTTGTGCCGTGCGCCGGAGGTCTCCCTGGCCGCGCCCCGCCCCAGGCCAACGGGCTTGCGCGCTCGCTCATCGCGGCGCTTGGCGACGTGTCCGCGTGCACTGCGGGCAGTGCTTGGCTCGTCGCGCCGTCGCGCCGCGTCGGCCAGGAATGGCTCGAGACGGTCGTCCGCCTCGGGTCTCCGGTGTCGAACCTCCAGGTCACCACGCTCGCAGCGCTCGCCTTCGACATCGTCGCCGACACGCTCGCCGCCTCGGGCACGGCGCTTGCGCCGCCCCGCGCCAAGCTCGTGACGGTCGAGCGGGTGCTCGACGAGAGCCGTGGCGACCTCGAATCGCTTCGCGACTTCGCCGGCCCGCTCCACCGCCTCGCCGAGCGCGTGCTCGCGAGCCTCGAGGCGATCCGCGGCTCGGGCCTCTCGTCGCGCGACCTCGTTCGCGGCCTCGGCCGCTCGGCCAAGGCCCGCGACCTCGGCCTGCTCCTCGATCGCTACGAAGCCGCGCTGCAGGCGCTCAACCTCATCGATCAGCCCGGCGAACTCGCCCTGGCGATCGACCACGTGACGGCCGGCCGCGTGCCGCCCGCAGTCGCCCTCGTGCTCGTGCCGGACGATATCGACCCGCCCCCGCTCGAGCGTCGGCTCCTCGACGCCCTCGCGGCGGCTCCGGGTGTCGCCGTCCGCACGCTCGCCGCCGACGCGCCTCTGCCCGTGGCCCCGGCCCCGATCGACGTTTCTCGCTTCTCCATCTATAGGGCCGCTGGCGAGGCCAACGAAGTCCGCCACGTCCTGCGCACGTGCATTGCCCGCGGCCTGCGGCTCGACGAGATCGAGATCGTCCACACCGACGCGGCCACCTATCCGGCGCTCGTCCGCGAGATCGTCGCAGCGTTGCCGCGGCCCGCTGCCGCGGGCTCGGGCGGCGATCACTTGCCTGTCACGTTTGCCGAGGGGCTGCCGCTTGCCGACTCGAAGCCGGGGCGGGCGCTGGCCGGCTGGCTCGCGTGGCGGCGCGACGGCCACCCTCAGTCGGGCCTCGAGCGGCTGCTTCGCGACGGCGTCTTGGAGCTCGGCGGCATCGCCCCCGACGCGCCCTGGGCCGCGGCGCTCGTCCGCGAACTCCGCAGCGTAAAAATCGGCCGCGGCCTCGACCGCACCGTGTCGATGCTCAGGGCGGCTGCGGACCGCGCTGTGGAACAGTCCCCCGAATCGTTTGCCCGCAGTTTTGATGACGACGATCCGTCCGACCTCGCCACGCCGGAGGATCTCGTGGCCCGCAAGGCGCGGATCTCCGGCCGGCTTACGGCCCTCGCGGCACTCTCACGCGTGCTTGCCGAGTGCGAAGGGGGCGCCGAGCCGACGGCGCGAGCGGTGCTCGAGGGTGCGCGGCGGTTTGTCCACGATCTCTGCCCGGCCGACAGCGAGTTCGACGGCAACGCGCGGCGGCTCATCCTCGACGAAATCGATGCGATGCTCACCTGGCGGAGCGATCGGGCCGACGCCACCGCTCGCGACATGCTCGAGTGGCTTGCGCAACTCCCCGCTGAGCTTGTCGTGCTCGGCTCAGGGCCGCGGCCTGGCTGCCTCCACGTGAGCGGCCTCGCCGGGGGCGGCCACTCCGGCCGGCCATTTACGTTTGTCATCGGGCTCGATGAAAACCGGTTTCCCGGCGGCGGTGCGACCGACCCGGTGCTCACCGATGGCGACCGCGCCCTCTTGAACGCCGCACGGCCCGAGGCTCGGCTCACGGTGGCCCGCGATGCCGCCGCCCGCACGCTCGAGCATTGGCGGCGCCTGCTTGCGCGGCTTCGTGGCGAAGTGTGGCTCGGCTTCACCTGCCGCGACGTCGCCGACGATGCGGAGGTGTTTCCGTCGCCGGCCCTCGTGGCGCTCCACGCGCAGGCCATGGGCGATCCGCTCGTCACCGTCGACGAGTTTCTGCGCACGCTCGGGCCCCCCGAAACCCTCGTCCCTGCCACGCCCGATCTCGCCCTCGATGAGTCGCAGTGGTGGCTCGCCACGCTCGGGCCGGATGCCACGGCCGCAGCGGTGGAGGCCGCGCTCACGGCCCACCGCAAGCATCTGGCCCACGGCCAGGCCGCCCTCGCCGCGCGGGCTTCTTCCATCTTCACGCCGCACGACGGCCTCGTGCCTGCCGCCGGCCCGCTCCTCGATCCCCGTGGCAGCCACGGCCGCGCCGCGTCGCCCAACAGCCTCGAGACGCTCGGCGCATGCCCGCGCCGGTTTTTCTTTCGCTACGGCCTCGGGATCGAGCCGCTCGAGGAGTTCGATGAAGACGCCGATCGCTGGCTCACGGCCCTCGACGCGGGCAGTCTGCTTCACACCGTGCTCGAGCGGTTCATCCGCGGGCTCATCGAGCGGGCGGAGTTGCCGGAGGTGGGCCGACATCTCGACGACCTGCTCACGATCCTCGACGAGGAGCTCGAGTCGAGCCGGCGGCGCACGCCGCCGCTCACGGCGCTCGCCTTCGACGCCCGGCGCGACGAGCTGCGCACGGCGATGCACACGTTTCTCCACGACGAGGAGCGGGCCTGCCGCGAGTCGGGCCGCCGGCCATTGGCGCTCGAGGCCGCGATCGGCGTCGAGGCGGCGGGGGAGGGCACGGAGTTCGATTGCGACGCGCCGGTGGAGGTGTCGCTTGCGCCGGGCGAGACGATCCGGCTGCGGGGGCGGATCGATCGGATCGACGTCCGCGGGGCCGAGGGCGGGCAGGCCTATTCGCTCTGGGACTACAAGAGCGGCAGCGGGTTTGGGTTTCCATCGATGGCCGACAAAGATCCCTTTGCCGGCGGCCGCAAGCTCCAGCACGGCCTGTATGTGGTGATGCTGCGCACGAGGCTTGCCGACCCAGAGTGTCCGGTGGCGGGGGGCGAGGTCGAGCGGTTTGGCTATTTCTTTCCCACCCGCGCGGGCAAGGGGCGGCGGCTCGAATGGACGGCAGACCAGCTCGCCGCCTGCACGCAGCTCGTGCGGCAGCTCGCCGACATTGCCCGGCAGGGCGCGTTTCTGCCGACCGATGACTCCGCCGACTGCACCCACTGCGACTTCCTCTCCGTCTGCGGCGATAAAGCGCGGGTCACCCGCGAGGCTGCGCGGATGGTGGCGGCATCGGAGCCGCTCCGGGCCCTGTTTGGCGTGCTGCGCAGTGAACCGCGGCCGCGTGCGGTGCCCGAGGTTCGGCGGGCCAAGGAAGCGCCGCTCGATCTCGTGCCGCATCCGCCGGGGCCCGTGCCTCCGCCCGACGAGCCGGTGCGTGTGCGGATCCGCTCCGATCTCGCCACCACGCTCCTCGTAGAAGCCGCGGCCGGCACGGGCAAGACGACCTGCATCGTCGAACGGATGCTCGCGCTTGTGCGCACAGGCGCCGCA
>CAZDTC010000014.1:0-14655 GCA_964508125.1 uncultured Candidatus Kuenenia sp. | reverse complement strand
GGCTCGGCGATCTCTCGGGACTGTTCGTGGAGCGCTTTGCGACTTACGGCGACGTGGAGCGCTGGCCCGCGCCGGCCACCGATCCGCCCGACGCCGCTGCGGTGGTGGCGGCGGTGGACGCGTTTGTGGCCAGGATCGAGGCCGAAGTTTTTCCTGCACCCGCAGACCGCGGCAGCGACGAACTGATGACGGCCCTCGAGCAGTTTGCCCGGATGGTGCGCCGCTGCGACACATCATCGATCGTGGCGGTGATGGACGTGCTGCAGGAGCTCGACCGTTCTCCGCGCGTCACGCAAGGCTCGTGGCCGGGCAGTGGCGCGACGGCCGCGCAGATTCGTGAGGCGAAAAAAACCGCCGCGCTCGGCTGGAAGGAGGCGTGGGAGCATCTCCGCGACACGGTGGCCCGGCCCGCGCTCTGGCAGTGGCGGGCCCATCGCTATCCGGTCGCGATCGCGGCCCTCCAGGCGGCGCTTGCCGTCTACGACCGGCTGCGGGCGGAGCGGGGCGTGCTCTCGTTTCAGGATCTGCTCTCGAAGGCGGCGAGGCTGCTCGCGGCGAACGCCGGCGTGCGTCAGGCGTTTCGCAGCCGCTACACCCACATCCTGGTCGACGAGTTTCAAGACACCGATCCCGTGCAGGCCGAGATGCTGCTGCTGCTCACGGCCGACGATCCGGCCGAGACAAACTGGCGGAAGTGCGTACCCGTGGCCGGGTCGCTGTTTGTCGTGGGCGATCCGAAGCAGTCGCTCTACCGGTTTCGCCGGGCCGACATCGTCACCTACGCGGCGGTGCGCTCGATCATCGCCTCCGCGGGCGACATCCTCGCGCTCACCACCAACTTCCGCAGCCGTGGCGACCTCGTGACATGGGTCAACGACGTGTTCACGGGGGAGTTTCCGCCGCAGGCCACGGCCGAGTCGCCGTCGTTCACGCCGAGCACGTCGGGGCGCCGCGAGGCGGCGGCTGCTGGGCGTGAAAAAGGCTGGCTGTCCGGCATGCGCACGCTGCGGCTCGTGCGCAGTGGCCATCCGGGCGATGCCTGGGCCGAGCGCGAGGCCCATGAGATCGCGTCGTTCATTCGCGGTGCGATCGATGCCAGGATGGCGGTGCCGCGGTCGCTCGACGAGGCGGCCCGCGGCCTTTCCACGGCGTGTCGGCCCGGTGATTTTCTGATCGTGGCCCGCGAGCGGAAGCATCTTGGCATCTATGCGGCCGCGCTGCATGCCGCGGGCCTGCCCGTCGATGTCACCGGCACACTCGGCGAAGACCAGGCTGAGCCGCTGCACCACCTCCGCACGTGTCTTGCGGCGCTGGCCGATCCTGACGATCCGGTGGCGATGCTCGCGCTTCTGCGCGGAGCGGTGTTTGGATTCAGCGACGCCGATCTTTTTGCCTACAAGCAGGCGGGTGGGCGATTCGGCGGGTCGATCGACGTGCCGCCGGGGCTCGAGGCATCGCTCGGGGAGCGGTTTACCGGCGCCCGTGAGGCGTTTGCCCGCTGGCGAGCCTGGCTGCGGCAGTTGCCGATCACCGCGACGGTGGAGAGGGTGATCGACGACGCGGGGCTCGCGCTCATCGCAGCCGCAGCCGACGGCGAGGCCGGGCCCCGTGGCCGTGCGGTGGCCGGGCTGATCGTGAAGTATGTGGAGCGGCTGCGGGCCGAGCGGCTCGACGTCGTGTCGCTGCACGACTGCCTCGACCTGCTCGACGACCTCGTCGATGGTTCGGCCCGGGAGGAGTTCGACCCGCTCACGATCGACGTTCCCTCGACCGACCGCGTGCGGATCATGAATCTCCACAAGGCGAAGGGGCTCGAGGCGCCGGTCGTGTTCCTGGCTGACTTCCAAAAGCGGAAGACGGGCGAAGATGCCACGGACGGGCCGTTCCTCCACGTCGACCGCTCGAGCGACACCACGACTGGCTGGCTCGCCGTGACGCACGCGGTGGGCTGGTCGCGAAAGATCGTCGCGGCGCCGCCCGGCTGGGAAGATCTTGCCAGCCGCGAGCGGGCGTTCGAGGAGGCGGAGCAGATCCGGCTCGACTACGTCGCCGCCACACGGGCCGGGGCGTGCCTCGTGGTGTCGCTCTTCGAAAAGGCCGAGCGGGCGGCCAAGGGTGAGCCGGAAACGTTTGCGGCCGAGGGCGCGTGGGAGCGGTTTGCCGCGCATCTGGCGGATGCACCCGACCTGCCCACGATCTCGGCCGTGGCCCGCTCCTCCCCTGCCGCCGCGATCCCGCCGCAGCCGTCCGCTCTCGGCGATGCGATCCGCGGGCGTGTGGCGGCCAGCGTCGAGCCCACGTTTGCGAGGATTTCGCCGCGGGAAGTGCTCACCGAGCCGGCCGAAGGGATCCGGTTTACCGGCGACGGCCTCGGCGAGCCCTGGGGCCGCGCGATCCATCGCCTGCTCGAACTCGCCGCCCGCGACCCAGCGCTCGACATCGAGGCCGCGGCAACCACGGCCCTCTCGGGCGAGGAGGTGTCGCTTGCACACCTTGCGCGGGCCGTCGCCACGGTGCGCGACGTGCTTGCGAGCGACGTCTGGCAGCGGGCGCAGGCGAGCGAGGCGCGGTTCGTGGAGGTGCCGTTCTCGGTCCAGGTCCGTGCCGAGGAATTGCCGGAGCAGGTGAAGAAGCTTGCCGGCGATGGCGGGCCGCTGCCGACGGTGGTCCGGGGCGTGATCGATCTTGTGTTCCGCGAGCAGGCCGGCTCATGGACCGTGGTCGACTGGAAGACCGATTCCGTCACCAGGGCGAGCGAAAAACTGCTGGAAGACCACTATCGCCCTCAGGTCGAGCTCTATGCCGACTGCTGGAGCCTGCTGCCCGGAAAATCGCTGCCGTAAACTGAAATCCGGAGAGCCCCGATGACGCAAGCCGCCGATCCCACGATCACCTGCCCGCACTGCAAGAGCGAGGTCCGGCTCACCGAGTCGCTCGCGGCACCGCTCGTCGAGGCGACCCGCGCGCAATACGAGTCGAGGCTGCAGGCTGAGCGGGCTGCGATCGCGAAGGCCGAGGCGGAGAAGGCCCGGCTCGCCCTCAAGGCCGACATCGACCAGAAGGCCAAGGACCTCGCAGACCTGAAGGACGTGCTCGCTGAACGCGACGTGAAGCTCGCCGAGGCCCAGAAGGCCCAGGCTGAGGCCCTCAAGAAGCAGCGGGAGCTCGACGACGCGCGGCGGGAGCTCGACCTCTCGGTTGAGAAGAAGGTGCAGGAATCGCTCACGACCGCGCGGGCCCAGGCGAAGCAGGAGGCCGAATCCGACCTCAAGCTCAAAATGGCAGAGAAGGAGCAGACGATCTCGGCCATGCAGAAGCAGATCGAGGATCTCAAGCGGCGGGCCGAGCAGGGATCGCAGCAACTGCAGGGGGAGGTGCAGGAGCTCGAGCTCGAGGGCATGCTCAAGCAGTCGTTCCCCACCGACGTGTTCACGCCGGTGGCGAAGGGGGAGTTTGGGGGCGACGTGGTGCACACCGTGGCCCGCGGCGAGGGTCTGCCCTGCGGCAAGATCCTTTGGGAGTCGAAGCGCACGAAGCACTGGAGCGACGGCTGGCTCGTGAAGTTGCGCGACGACCAGCGGTCGGCGAAGGCCGACCTGGCCGTGATCGTCACACAGACGCTACCCAAGGGGATCGAGTCGTTCGGCCACGTGGATGGCGTATGGGTGACGAGCACGCGCACGTTCGTGCCGCTGGCGGTGGCCCTCCGTCACACGCTCCTCGAGCTTGCGCTCGCCCGGCAGGCGGGCGAAGGGCAGCAGACGAAGATGGAGCTCGTCTACCACTACCTCACGGGCCCACGGTTTCGGCAGCGGGTGACGGCGATCATCGAGAAGTTCGAGGAGATGTCGGCCGATCTCGTGAAGGAGCGGGCCTCGATGACGAAACTCTGGGCCCGGCGTGAGATGCAGATCCAGGCCGTGCTCACGGCGACAGCCGGGATGTATGGCGATCTCCAGGGCATCGCGGGGCAGGCGATCGAGACGATCGAGGCCCTCGACGTCTCCCGGATCACCGGCCCGAGCGGCAACGGCGTGGTCGAGAAGCAGGCCTAACGGGCCGTGGCTACCAGAGCCCGTCGTGCTTGAGCCGCGCCTCGACGGTGTCGGCCAGGTCGCGGGCCTGGGCTTCGAGCTCTTCGAGTTCCTCTTCGTCTTCGTTGTCCTCGGCGCGGCGGGCGAGAAAGAGCAGATAGTTGGCCTCGTTCCGCCAGGCCTTGAGCCAGTCGGGCCGCGTGGACACCGGCCGGTAGATCAGCCGCTCGAGCCGGTCGAACTCATCGCCCATGGAACGCATGGCATCACTCTAGCGGCGCAGGTGTCCACCTCGGACAACAGCCTGTTTTCCGCGGGAAGAGTGTGACTCGGGCCCGGCGGGCGACGCGGCGAAACGATGCAGCCCTCGTGAGCAGGAACGCGGCCGGGCCCGTCGTCGACGGGATGCCGGTTTTTGGCGGCCGGCACACGCCGGTCGGGTATTGCGGCAGCGGATGCCACGGATCGTGTTCCGTTGGTGGAGGCTGCTCTCATGAATCGTTCCACGTTCCTGTTCGCCGCGGCGTTTACTGCGGCCCTGATTCTCGGTGCCGGCGATGTCCGTGCCGCCAATCTCAACTTCAACTTCAACGCCGACTCTGAAGGGTGGACTTTCGGCACGATTCCGCCGGTTTCCGGCACTACGCCCTCTTGGCAGTGGTACAAGGGGCCGAGCAGCAATGACGGTGGGCTGCAGGCTTTGCTCGTCGCCTCCGGGTCGGGTGCCGGCGCCTTTGCGTTGAGCCCGTGCCTCGAAATCCTGCAGGAGTCACAGACGCAGCGATACATCGACGTCGACTTCTCCCACTACACGCTGTTTCCCCAAAACATCCTCGGGCAGGTGCAGTTTCAGATCGACAACTCCGGCACGTGGCAGGGCATCCCGACCTCTGCCTGGAAAACTGTCAACCACGTGCCGCCGACGGAGCCGAACGTGTTTCCGCCGCTGCTCACGTCGCCCGGTGCGCCGCCGAACGTGTGGCTGGCGTTCTCCGGCACGAACGACGCCGGCAACAATCCCACTGCCGCCACAGGCTCCGGCCCCCACGTGCTCAGCGCCTTCAGGCTCAACTGGGATGACTACGACCTGTCGAATGGCAGCGAGATCGAGTTTCGGTTCCTCATCGGTGTCAACCAGGAGTATGCCACGCAGTCGCCCGTTCCGATCCTGTGGGAGATCAACAACCTCGAGATCGACGGAGCCAAACTGTGCGTGGTGCCTGAGCCGGGGGCGCTGGCCCTCGTCGGCTGCGCACTGGCATGCGGCGCGTGCTTCGCCCGGCGGCGTGCCGTCACGCCCCGGCCGATTCCGTCGCGTAGCGACGGCAGTGCTCGAGGTAGGCTTTTTCGTGCGTCGCGAGAAGGTCCACCACGCTCGCCCACAGCCACGACGGCGCATCGAGCGTTTTCGAGCGGTGGCCGCTGAGCACCTCCTGCCAGGACTTCCGGGTCGGCTCGTCCATCTGTCGGGCATGAGCCTTGCCCACGACCGTCGCGAGAAACCGTGCGAGTCGCATCGCCTCGTCGCAGTTGAGATCCGCGAGCTCGAACTTCAAGTCCTGCGGCAGGAGCTCCCGCACGAACACCGGCCGGTCGAGCACCTTCGCGGCGAGCATCCGGTCGCCGAGGGCCGGCGAGAGGTGCCACGCTCCCGCCACCACGCGCTCCCCGTGGTCGGCCGGCATCTCGGGCTCGGCGGCATGCGGGGCAAGCGCGGGCACGGCCTCCTTGATGTCGATGAGGCACAGCTCCCCCTTCTTGCCGCCCACCGACACGAGCGCCGCGCAGCGGAGCAGGCCGAGCGAGCTGCAGCCCTTCACCCAGTAGGCTGCGTCGACCACCTCGATGTCGGCGTCGTCGGGCCGCGACTTGAGCGCGGTCACGAGCCGGTGGCCCGCGTCGGTGGAGAACAGTGCATCGACCGCCTCGCGCTCCTCGGGAGCGAGCGGCCAAAACGTCTTGCCGAGCGGGATCGTGGGCTTCGTGTCCTCGATCCGCTCCCGGGCGAGATCCTTCCACCCGCGCTTGAGGGCGGCCTTCATCGCCTTCTGCACCACTTCGGGCGACTCATCGTCGGCATCGGCCACGGCGCCGAAGCTCTGCTCGTAGCCCTCGACGATCTGCTCCATCATCCGCGCGGTGGTGACGCCGGGCAGGTCGGAGCCGCGGGCGGCGCTGGCCATCGAGAGGCCGAGCCGGATCAAGTCGTGCGCCGGGTTGCCGATCACGGTTTGGTCGAGATCGCGGATCTGGATCGAGACGGTGCCCTTGGCGCTGGCGATGGGGCCGATGTTGCCGGCATGGCAGTCGCCGCAGATCCAGATCGCCGGACCGGCCGGCACGGTCTCGCCGGTGCTGCCCTCGAGCCACTCGTAGAAGTTTTTCGTGTTGCCGCGCACGTAGGCGTGCGCAGAGCGGGCCATTTTCAATTGCCGCCGCGCCTTCAGGGCCGCGGAGCGTTCGGTGGGGCCGGGGAGCGTGGCTTCCTTAGTTGCCATAGCACTCCACTATGGCACAGTTCTCGCGCGAAAACACCCCGCCCGAGAAACTTGCACCGTTCAGCGTGAATAGACCGTGCGCCCTTCCTTGATCGTCTCCACCACGGCGATGTCCTTGATCGTGGTCGGCTCGACTTTCAGTGGATTGCGGTCGAGGATCACAAGGTCGGCGAGTTTTCCAGGCTCGAGCGTACCCTTCGTTTTTTCTTCTTTGAGCTGGTAGGCAGCCGTGACCGTGACGGCGCGGAGGGCGTCGTAGGGCGCGACCCGTTCGTCCGGCCCGACCACCTGGCCGCTGCCGGAGAGCCGATTCACGCCGGCATCGACGAGAGCCAGGATCGACGGCACCGGTGACACTGGCGCGTCGTGGGAATACGTGAAGGGCAGGCCCGCGCGGAGGAACGTGCGCGAGGCCATCGCACCGGCCGACCGCTCCGGCCCCCAGAGTTTCACCACGGCATCGCCGCCGGGAATGATCCCGCCGGTGAGGAAGCTCGGGATCGCCCCGCAGGCCTTCATCTTCTCGATCTGATCGGGCCGCAGCCACGTGGCATGCACGAACACGGGGCGGTGGTCGTGCATGCCGTGCTTCTTCACCGCCTTGGTGATTGCGGAGAGAGCCTGATCGGCGGCCGCGTCGCCGTTCATATGCATGTGGATCTGAAGTTCGGTCGGCCAGTATTTGTCGAACACGGCGTCGAGCACCTCGTCGGGAATCTGCCGATAGCCTGCGAATGCGCCAGTCTTCCCGGGCGGGTTCTGCGTGTAGGGCTGCGTGAACCAGGCCGTGTCGAGGCTGCCGTCGAGCCAGAATTTCACGCCGCCGAGCCGCACACGGTTCACATAGCGGCGGTCGAGGTCTGGCCGGGCGGCCCGCAGTTTTTCGACGATCCCTCCAGCCTTCGGGTTGTATTGCGAGGCCACGGAGTAGGCCGCGGCGAGCGAGTCGTCGAGGGCTGAATCCTTGGCGGCCACATAGAGATCGATCGGCAGGAGCTTTTCATCGATGGCGTTGAGGACGATGCCGATGTCGTCGTTTCCGAGGCCGAGGCCGGCTTCCATCGCCGTGGTCTGGCCGTGGCTCGCCCACACCTCGGCGGCGCCGGTGATGGCCTGCGCGGCAAGTTCGCCGGTAAATGGCGGCCGCTTGCTGCGCACGGCGTTGAGGGCCGTCTCCTCCATCGGCCCCAAGAGCGATTTGCCGTCGGGTCCGCGGGTGAACTGGCCGCCCGTGGGGTCGGGCGTGGCGGCGGTGATCCCGGCGGCCTTGAAGGCGGCCGCGTTGGCGGCGCCCAGATGGCCCGATGAATCGACGACCATCACTGGCCGGTCGGCCGACACGCGGTCGAGGTCAGCGCTCGTGGGATGACGCCCTTCCTTCAAGCCGCGGGCCTGGTAGCCGAAGCCCACGATCCAGGCGTCGGCGGGCGTCCGTTCGGCCTGCTTGTTCATCCGGGCCACGAGATCGTCGACGTCAACGCAGCCAAAGAGATTGGCATCGACGAGGTTTTTGCCGAAATAGACGAAGTGGCCGTGGGTGTCGATGAACCCGGGGAGAAGCGTTTTTCCTGCGAGGTCGACGGTCTTCGTCGCAGGGCCGGCGAGTGTGCGCCCGTTGGCGAGCGGGCCAGCGAACAGGATCTTTCCATCCTTCACCGCGAGGCTCTCGACATACTCGGGCGTGGCCCCGCGCATCGTGAGGATCTCACCGCCGGTGAAGAGCACGTCGGCGGTATCAGCGGCAGCGATCGATCCGGCTGCCGCACAGAGAAGGAAGCAAGAAAAGATGTTTCGCATGGGCGGATTGTAATCGCCCCCGAGAACTCTGTGTACCAAACCCCCCAAACCAAAAGGCCCGGAGCGGAAGCGACGGGATGGTCGCGGTCATTCCTCTTCGAGGTGTAGCTTGTGCATGATGCGGTGCACGAATGGCGTGAGCACGAGCGATGCCGCCCCGATGAAGAGCAGCCCTGAAAACAGGGCGTAGGCCGAGGCGAAGAGCTTGCCCGCGTGGCTCGTGATCGGATCCACCGGCCCCATGCCGCCGAGGATCATGGAGGCGTTCACGAGGGCGTCGATCCAGGGCAGGCCGCCGAAGTAGTGGTAGCCGAGAACGCCGATTCCAAGCGCGGCGCCGATCGTGGCGGCCGAGAGGGCCAGAAAGCCGAGCACGCGCCACAGGAATCGGTGGCTCGGCAACAGCGGGTCGGTGCGATGCTCGAACATGCCGGATATCCTACCCTCCGAGAGAGACCGTCAGCTGTGAGGAGAGGCAGTCCTGTGACAATCATTCAGCCGGGCCGCTATCGGCATTACAAGGGCAACGAGTACACGGTGCTTGGCATCGCCCGGCACAGCGAAACGCTCGAGGAGCTCGTCGTCTACCGCCAGGAGTACGGCGACCGCGGTCTCTGGGTCCGCCCGGCCGCCATGTTCGCCGAGACCGTGATCGTGGACGGCAAAGAGATGCCGCGTTTTGCGGCCATCGCCCCATAAAACCAGCCTTGCCGCATCGGCTCGATCGTGGGAGCCTCCCCGCGTCAGCCGGCATTCGGGGCTCACCGCTCGACCGTTTCCTCATGCTTGCGCGCCGCGTCCTTCAACCTGTTGGCGTTTCAGTCGCCGCATGGGCTGTCATGGCCGCGTCTGTGGCGTTCGGCCAGCCGGTCGATCCTGCGCTTTCGTCATCACGGCCGTGGACGCGGTTTCTCGCGGAGGCGTTTCCCGAGGGGATCGACCCCGAGCAGTCACGGCAGCCACTCACGATCCGTGAGCCGGGCCCCGACACGGCCAACTATCCCAACAGCCCCAACACACTCCCGCGCGGCGGCGTATATCTCGAACTGTCGCCCGTCTTCTACACGGGCGCCATCTCGACCATCCAGCAGCAGACCTACAACGCCGAATTTCTCCTGCGAATGGGGCTGACCGATCGGTTCGAATTCCGCCTCTACTCCGGCGGCTTCACCTGGCAGGCCGCGGGGCTCGGCATGGGCCAGACGACCGGCTTTTCGCCGCTGGTGTTCGACACGAAGATGCATCTCTGGGAGGAGAATGAAGACTGGTTCATCCCCGCCGCCGGCTTCGAGGCCTTCGTGCAAACCCCCTGGGGATCGCCAGCCTTCGACGCGGGAACGGTCCCCGGCCTGATGATGCTGTTTCGCAACACGCTGTGGTGGGGCCTCGTGGCCGAGTACAACGTCGGCATCTCCGACGACTCCACACAGGCTGGCTACCAGCCCGTAGACATCATCCAGTGGGCTATCACGAAGGAGCTGACCGACGACTTCCACGTGTTCGTGCACGGCTTCCAAAACCAGTCGGCCCTGCCGCGGCTCGTCGCGCAGACGGTGGTGGGAGCAGGGTTTGTCTGGTTCCCGAGCGACCGGCTCTCGGTGTTCGGCAACTGGGGCTTTGGAACCGACAAGAGCGGCCCTGCGTCGACGTTCCAGGCGGGTCTTGCAAATTCATACTGAAATAACGTTCCGGCCGAACCAGCGCTTGCCGGCAGCCGTAAAATCGGTTTGAGGAGACTCACCGGTGGTTCGCATTCTGCAAAAACCCGTCTGGCTGGTGGTGGCCGCCGTAACGCTTGTCGCCCAGGTCGTGCCGCGGTCTTGGAGGGCCGATTGCGACCGCGGTTGCTGTGCGGCCGAGGTGCACGAGTGCTGCACCGCCTGCCCGTGCCGATCCGCCCCACGCGGATTCTCTACGGCGTCTGGCGGGACTGAATCGCCCGCCGAAGCGTGTCGTTCCGTCTGTAGACTTGAGTTTGCGAGTAGGGCTGGACACACGTGGTGGCCTTCCCACGTTCACACGTCGTGGCGTGGAGTGATCGATTCAGTGTTCCGATGCAAAGGATTTTCCCATGAACAGTCTGATTCTCATGGCGGCACTGGCCTTCGTGCCCTTCGTGCCCGCCATCATCTGCAGTCAGAACGCTGGCTGCGAGCAGTGTGAGTGCTGCGGTTGCTGTGAGACGGGCAGTTGCGAGTGCAAGACTTGCAGCTGCGACTGCTGCGTCGACGAGTGCCCGACCGCCGGTGAGAAGGCCGATCGGGAGGGATGCTGTGGCTCCGGGTGCTGCGGCAAGTAGCGCCTTACGGCAGATCCGTGTGAGTGTGTGGCGGCGGGGGACGATCGTCTCCCGCCGCCCTTTTTTCCTGGCCCCCGCGTCCTCCGCGAGGCTTTCACTCCAGAAGGACCCTTGCTTCCATGGCGAAAGACCCCAACTGTGGCATGACCGTCGATGAGCGCACCGCCCACGTGCCACTCCAGCTGCCGCCTCCCCAGACGCGATCTACACCTGCCCTGTAGGACATTCTCTTCCCACAGGGCAGGTGCATTGCTCCTGCGTCGTCCATCGCTCTGTCGGGTGCGACGCTACGGCAGGATCACCTTGTCGATCACGTGAATCACGCCATTCGAGGCGTGGATGTCCGAGTTCTGGACATGGGCCGTCTCTTTGGCGGTGCCGATGTGCACGCCTGTGAGCAGGTTATGCGTCACGTTGAGCTTCACCCCGCCGGCCGTCGTGGCGTCCTTGAGCTTCTTCACATCAGCGATGAGGAGATCCCCGGGCACCACGTGCATCAGCAGAATCGCCTTCAGCTTGTCCTTGTTTTCCGGCTTGAGAAGGTTCTCCAGCGTCCCCGACGGCAGTTTCGCAAACGCGTCGTCGGAAGGGGCAAACACCGTGAACGGGCCCTTGCCCTGCAGCGTCTGGACGAGCCCGGCGGCTTCGAGCGCCTTGGCGAGCGTCTTGAAGTGGCCGGCCTCCACGGCCGTGGTCACGATGTCTTTCGTCACCCCCGGGGCCTCAGCCGTCTTCTCGCTCCCAGGTGCCGAATGGGCTTTGGTCGCATTCATGCTGACCCCACACAGTGCCAGCATCGCAATGGCACACGTCACAACAACAGTCTTCATGGGTCAGGTACCTCTCGAGGGAAAAACAAGCCGTCGGTCCAACGGATGAACCGACTCGGTCATGCAACCCTACGACGGCCGGCCCGAAGGCTCAGCGGAAACGTGAGACAGGCGTTTTTTCCACGTCTTCAGCAGCGGACAGTTCGCCCCGCCCGCCGCTTTCCTTGCGTGGGCGGCTGTGCGGGCCTCAGTTAGCCTTCGTCCGCCCGAGCGTCACGAGCATCCGCCTGCTGTACCGGGGAGCAGCAAACTCGTTCGGCCGCGGCTCTCCATCCGCCACCACGCAGAGCACACGGGTGTCGCCGTCGAGCTGGTAGATCCCCTTGTAGCGCCGTGGCTTGATGCCTTCGCTGCTGAGGGTTTCCATCTCGAACGTCTTGGGAAACTCATCCTGAGAGCTCGTGCTTTTCCCCTCTGCCACAGGGAGTCGCTTGAACAACACAGCCCATGCTCCATCGGCCTGGAAAGTCACCTTGAACATCGCCAGGAACTCCGGATCCACAGGCTTTCCATCCCACTCGACGGCCACTACGTTCCAGATCCCCACGGAATCGGCACGATCGTCGGAAACAGCGGCAGCGGCAGGAGGCTGGGCGTAGGCCGGAGCATTCAGCGCCACGAGGGCGAAGCACAGGAGAATCGGGCTGATGCTGTGCTTGGCCACGGCCAGAGTGGGCTCCGAGAGCGTCACGCGCACCGTGCCACGGTCTCGCCAGGCTGGACATTCCGAGCGATCCCAGCGGCAAATTGGCGGGCATGCTCGAGATCGCACTCATCGGGATGGTTTTTATTTATCCCGCCCGCGAGCCCGAGCGGGCCCCACGTATCGAAGCCCCGGCAGGCGAACTCCCCTCTCACATCGAATCCCTTTTGGGCCAGGAGCCGGCGGAGCGACGCCGTCCAGAACTTCGCCAGAATCGGCAGGCCCGACGTCGAGAAGATGAACGCCGGATTATTTCTCACTGGGGTATCAGGCAGACCTCGCACCCAGTCGAGCAGTGCCGGGTGCATCTGGCCGTAGTACACGCCCGAGCCAAAGCCGACGAGCGAGTAGCCCGCAAGCGACGTGTAAGGAACGGATTCAGGAACGGCGATTTCAGCACCAACTTCGTCCGCGATCGCTCTGGCGACCGTGGCGGTATTCCCGTGGTGCACCGACTCGACGAGCAGCAGAAACCGGGGCATTCCCATGGCGGATCTCCTCTGGCAAATCCTATGGCCGGCGAGAGTCGTAGGGCCCGCAAACCTGCTGAAACGCTTGCTCTATTCCAGCGATCGAAGCGGACTTTTGAGCAGGCCCGGCGGACGGGCGGCTACGTGGCACCTCGCCGGGCGTGCAGTTGGCCAAGCGCCTCCGGCGCTTCGGTGAGCAGTGGCGAGTGGCCGAGATACCGCTCGGCCATTTCGCGGCGGCCCCGGGCAAGGAGCGTCGCGTACACATGCAGCTCGAAGTGCAGTCGCAGGCGTTGTTCGGCCGCGACGTCGTCTATCGCCCCGAAGACGCCCATCAGCGTTTCCGCCGTGGAGAGATGGCCCGGCTCGGGCTGGTCGCGCAGCCAGTAGCGGCTTGGCGCCGATGCCGCGTCGGGCAGTCGCATGCAGCGGCCGAATGCCTTACACCCGGGAAGCATTTCCCCAGCCTGGCGCCATGTGCCATCGAGGAGGAGCACGTGCAAACGCGACATTGCATCGGCTGGGCTCGTGGGCGGCAGTGCCTCGCCGCTCGGATGAAGAATCCAAAGTTCTTCGCCGGCAGCGATCGCATCAGTTGGAAAACTAGCTGCCGGGTGGAATCGGTTTTCGCGCTGATAGACGTGGGAGACCGCATTTGCGACTGTCCGAGCCACGAGCTTCCCAGTGCTCGAAGGCTTGCAATGCTCGTGCCGGTGGATCAGCACGTGCACATGGAGCTGCGTCTCGACTAGCGGCAGCACGTCGCACACGCACCATCTCGGCGGCAGGCTGCAGCGCGGGCAGCGGGTGGCCCCGGCGAGAACGACGCTTCTTCCCACGAGGGGTTCACACTTCCGTGTCGGGAGCCGCAAAAGCCGCCTGTTTTGCGGCGAGGCACCGCGGACAATACCACGGCGCGGGAGTCTTTACCGGCCGCGGGCTGCGTTTGTGGCAGGTGGCGCAGCGGTATCGCTTACCCTTAAACGCCGTCTTCGGCCGGTGCTGCTTCCCGGTCCGCGGGATGCTTTTCATGCTCGACGCCTCGCCGTATTTCCACCTACAGCGACATCCAGTGCTTCAAGGAGTCGTCGACGCGATCAACATCCGTAGGTGACAGTGTGCCGACTTTCTTGAGCACGAGCGATTCGTGAACGGTGAATATCCCGCGTTTTATGACCGAGGCCATGTTCAAGCCGGCCGTTTGCCAGTCCGCTAGGGCAAACTCTCCTTCGACGATTCGATCGAATCGACTCGTCAGCGGTACGATAAAGACATCGTGAGAGCGGTGTGGGCCACTCACCACGACCGCCGGCCTGATCTTCCGGCCGGTCCGGTCTGTGAATGGATAGGCGACGAGCACGACGTCATTTCTCGAGCAGCTTGGCATACCCGTCGTCCTCCGGGTTGTCCCAGATTTCTGCCAACGACTTCTGGCTGGCTTCTGTCCAGAAGTCGCGGTCGTCCTCTGGCAGCAGCGTCACGAGCACCTTCGCGCCTTCGGGGAGCGTCGCATGTTCGGTGAGCTCGATTTTCCCGCCGTGAACGACGGCCTTCAGCGTGACAATCATGCGAACCTCCAGGGCGCATCGGAGTATATACGGGCGTACAGTATCACGTCAAGAGGGTGCTTCTTCGCGTTTCGCCATGATTCTACCCCGCCCCCGCCGCTCACAGCGGCAAGCGGCCCAGCAAGGCAAGGATCAGCAGGATGAGCAGGATCAGACCAACGAGCCCTCCTCCCGCGCCGAGAACGGTGTTCCCGCTCCGAAACCCGTAGCCGCCGCCCAGCAGCGACAAGAGCAGAATCACAACCAGGATAAGTACGATCGGACTCACGGTTTGCTCCTTATGGCTGTGAAGAGTGCAAAGACCTTGTGGACTCGCAGGCACGATGTGTCTGCGGTTGGAAAGTTTCAGAGCGGCGGTGAGGTGCGGCGTCGCCCGACAAACAACGCGATCACAAACAGCGCCAAAAACACCACGAACAGCAGCTTGGCAATATCTGTCGCAGCTGCTGCAATGCC
>CAZDTC010000013.1:0-19441 GCA_964508125.1 uncultured Candidatus Kuenenia sp. | reverse complement strand
ACTGCTTCGCTACCCACTCGTCGACGGCCTTCTGCGCCGAGATCACCGTCGAGTGGCTGCGGCGACCGAAGTAGCTGCCGATCTCCGTGAGCGGGGCCGGGGTGTGCTTGCGGGCCAGGAACATCGCGAGCATCCGCGGGTGGTTCACCTTCTTGCCGCGCTGCGCCGATTGGAGCGTGCCCGCCTCGATGCCGAAAGCTGCGCACACGGCCCGCTCGATGTCCGCGAGCCGCACGCTGCGGGCGCTGGCACGCACGAGATCGGCGAGCGACTCCTCCGCCATGGCCAGGGTGATCGGCAGGCCGAGCATGTGGCTCGTGGCCTCGAGCCGGTTGACCGCGCCGGTCAGTTCGCGCGAGTGGCGGGTCATCCGGGCCGCAACGTAGTAAATCACGTCGGCGGGCATGGCGAGCCCGCGTCGGGCGGCGATCGATTCCACGATCCCGCGGCGCACTTCCTCGTCGGGAGGCAAAAGCCGCGCCGTCATGCCTCCGCTCAACCGCACGAGCAGGTCGGGGCCGAGATCGGAGATCGCCTCGGGCTCACGATCGCAGGCAAAGACGAGCTGACGGCCCTGCCGCTGGAGCGCGTCGATCGTCTGCTGCAGCTCCACGATCGTGGCCTTTTTGCCGACGAAAAACTGGAGATCATCGACCGCCAAGAGGTCGGCCGTGCGGCAGGTGCGGCGGAAGCCGGGCAGCCCGGTGCCGTGAAGCGACTGGAGGAACGTGGTGGTGAACTGCTCCGCGGAAAGATAGACGGCGCTGGCCCGCGGATGGAGCGTGCGAAAATGGGCGCAGATGCCCTCGAGAAGATGCGTCTTGCCGGTGCCGCTCGGGCCATGGAGCACCAGCGGCGACATCTCACCCGGCCGGGCGGCCGCCAACTCGATGGCGGCGTGTGCCATGCGATTGCCGAGGCCCACGACGAACGTCTCGAGCCGGGGAGCATGGCGCGGGGCGGGAACGTCGGCCTCGCGGCGCGGCGTGGCCCGCGGCTGATCGGGCGCGGATGCCGGCTCGGCCGCCACGTTGGGGGCGGTATCGGCGGGAGGACGCTCAGCCGTCGGCCCTGCCTCCGCTGCAGGCTGCCATACGATCTCGGCGACCCCACCGCAGGCTTCGCGAACGGCCGCATCGACATCGGCTTTGAACATCTTGCGCAGCCAGTCCTGCGCCCGACCATCGCCGATCGCGAGCGTCACGACCAGCCGCGAATCCGCCGAGCTGGCGACGTTGACGCAGGGCACGTCACCAAACCACACGGCATGGCGTTCGGCGCCGATGCGCTTGCGCAAGGCCTCCCAAATACGCCGCGGCAGGTCCGTTTCCGGCTCGTGGGACGAGGCCCGCCGGCCTGCCGGCAGGGCTGAAGACACTCTTCCCGAGCGACGCGATGCGGCCACGTCCTGCACCAGGCGTCTGCTCATTTCCGTGAGGTTTCCCGCGTCGATCCGTGACTTGTTCCGGGCGGAACCCGCGCGAGTATAGGGGTGCTTGCAGTGCTGTCAAACCATGACAGCAGCGCGAGCGGAAGAGCCGGTTTGGGAGGGAATGTTTATACTCACGCGACCGCAGGCCGACGTCTCTCGGGAGTCTGATCGACGCTGCCGCATCCTTCGGGCAGGAGCTCATGCCAACGCTGTTTCGTACCGCTTTTCTGCTGTCGCTTGCCTGCGCGGCCGCGCCCCGCGCCTGCTTCGCCGCTGATGGTGACGCGGCGGCCGTGGATTCGCGGCCTGCGCCCTTCACGCCGGGCGAAATCTCGATCGGCGAGCCGATTCAACTGCCGCCCCGCGGGCCGGGGGAAACGGCGCCTGTCGGCGGGCTCTCCGCGCCGACCCCTCGGCAGGCGACGCCCACGCCGGCCGGAAACGGTTGGATTGGCCTCGCGGTCGACGAGAAACTCGTGACCGGCCGACTCGTGGTCGTCGACATCGCTCCCGCCGGCCCCGCAGAGCGGGCTGGGATCCGGCTCCAGGATCACCTGCTGGCCATCGATGGCATGCCTTTGCGCACGGCCGATCAATTGGCGGCTGCTCTCGCGGCGATTGGTCCCGGGAGTAGTGTAAAGGTTGCGATCGGCCGCGGTGAGCGGATCGACGAATTCTCACTCCAAGCCATGGCCCGTCCGGCGCGACCACCCGCACGCGACTGGCAGGCGGCAGAGCCTGCTGCTCCACCCATGCCCCGGCACGCTTCGCCGCCCTCGCAGCCGGCGCCGGTCGCTGCAGCGCCGCGGATCGAAGGCGAGGGGGCGAGGGGCAGGACGGCGCTCGGCGTGCGGACATTGCCGGTCGATCCGTCGATCCAGGCCCGATTCAATCTGCCGGCGCCGGCCGGCGCCTTGGTGATCGGCGTAGTGCACGACCTTCCCGCGTCGAAGGCCGGCGTGCCGCCGGGCAGCGTGATCGTGGCCCTCGACAACCAGCCCGTTCACTCGCCCAACGAACTCACGCGGCTCGTCACCGGCGGCCCTGTCGGCAAGCCCGTGACACTGCAATACATCCTGCCCGGCGGCGAGCAGCGCGAAGCCGAAGTGTCGCTGCAGTCGCTCGAGGTGCCGCTCGAACGCGCCCTGGTGGGCGAGCGGGAGTAGGGGCCCGTGGGGCAAGCGTCTCGCTTGCCGAGCGTTGAAGCCCTCTCTGGCAACCGAGACGGTTGCCCCCTTTCACGCGGCAGGCCGCTCATCGCTGCGAGCCGATAGCGCCGTGAGGCCGAGCCGCTCGAGTTCCTCGGCCAGTGAAACTCCCGGCGGGCCTGCCAGCCGCGCCGCGCGGCGGGCCACGCGCGAAGGCTCCTTGCGCACGAGGCATTCACCCGAACGCCGCTCTCCCGAGGCGGCCCACGCCTCCGCCTCGTCGGAGAGGTGCGTCAGCAGCCGCTCGATCCCCACCCGGTGATCGTCGATGCCGTCGCGGTCGAGCCCGGCAGGCACGGTGATGGCGCGGCTCACGATCCCCCGCGCCCGTGTAAACGGCCAGGGCAACGCGAAGCGGTCCCAGGTGCCGAATCGATACGGCCGCTCCGAGCCAAGCCCCATCGCCACGAGCGGAATCCCGAGCGTGCTCGCCAGAAACACGCAGCCCGGTGCGAGCCGGCGCCGCGGGCCCCGCGGGCCATCGGGAGTGATCGTGAGGTTGCCTTCTGCCGCCCGCTCGGCAAGCTGGCGGAGCACCACCGATCCACCGTTGAACGTGCTTCCGCGCACCACGCCGAAGCCGTTCATCCGCGCCACCCGATCGAGAACGTCGGCATCGCCGTGCCGAGAGAGCAGCATCGAGATATTGGAGTGGCCGCGAAGATAGAGCGGCAGGAGGATGTTCTCGTGCCAGAAGATGTAGATCTTCGCGCCCCGGTAGTCGGGATGCACCGGATCGACGGTTCGATCGGCGAATTCAACGCGGTAGTCGAGCGTGCCCATCCACTGCCGGATGGCGGCCGTGGCGGCCAGGGCCGTCGCACCGATCACGAACGGTGAGTCGAGCTTCACAACTGCATCCTCTGCATCGCGGCAACCATCAGGCGTCGCGCCACGTCCCTTCGAACACTTCCTCGGCCGGGCCCGTCATGAACACATGCCCCGCCGCGGCCCATTCGAGCTCGAGCTCTCCTCCGGGCAGCTCGGCCACGATGCTCCGCGCCGTGCGGCCCGTGAGCACGCCCGCCACGCATACCGCCGACGCTCCCGTGCCGCAGGCCTGCGTGATGCCGCTGCCACGCTCCCACGTGCGCATCACCACCCGCTCCGGCGACCGCACCTGCACGAAGTGCACGTTGACCCGCTGCGGAAAAGACGGATGCCGCTCGATCCGTGGACCGACCGTCTCGAGCGGCACGGCCGCCACATCGCGGCAATAGTAGATGACGTGCGGATTGCCCATCGACACACACGTCATACGCGGGGCGAGGCCGGTAACGCCCCACCACGCCTCCTCGGCCCCCAGCGCGGCGCTCGGCGCATCGACAACGCGTCCGCTTCCCACGCCTGTCACGGGAATCCGCTCCGCCTCCAGGATCGGCTCACCCATGTCGACCCGCACCTGCGACAGCCGCGGGCCCTGGCGACGGACATCGACGGTGAGCACGCCGCGGCCCGTCTCGATTGCCACCGCGCCAGCCTGCGCATGGCCGTGGGCCACAACAAGGTGGGCCACACAGCGGATCCCGTTACCACACATCTCCGCCTCGCTGCCGTCTGCATTGAACATCCGCATCCGCGCGGCGGCCTTCGTCGAAGGCAGCACGAGCACGAGGCCGTCGCCCCCGACGCCACGATGGCGGTCGGCGATCACCGGCGCGAGCGCAGCCGGATCGGCAGGCGGCCGCTCCGAGAAGCAGTCGATATACACATAGTCGTTGCCCGCGCCGTGCATCTTCACGAAGCGGGTCGAGGACGGTTCCGCCATGGCTATGCTCCAGATCATCGTTGTACCGACCCTCGTGCCCACATGGACAGCCCGCTGTAGGACAGGCTTCAGCCTGTCATGCCCCTATTGATTCGCGCCGGCTCGGGGTTGCCCACGGCCCTGCCTCACCGCCGGTTTTCTCGCAGAGTATCGCGGCGCGCAGCGCGGAGGCTGTCGGGGCCGCGGCGCTGGGATTGCAGCTGCTGGAGCGCCGCGGCGAGCGTCGGAAAGGCCTCCGTCGAGATGTCGGGCTGGGCGAGCATGCCGTCGACGTGCACGAGCATGAACTGGCCGCTCGCGCCGCCGAGCACCCGCTTCATCACCGGCAACTGCGTCTCCGCTTCGCCCATGATCGAGCGGAGCGTGAGCCGCACGCGCCCCTCGATGTCGACCTCGCCGTTGCCCACGAGGCTGATCGCGTCGCCCGAGAGCTCGAGGTTGTCGAGGTAGGCGTGCGGACCCTCGATCCGGAAGTCGACCAGGCTGGAGCTGAACGCCTTCCGATCGGGCGCCTTCACGCGGAGTACCTTGAGCAACGCCACGATCACGGGTAGTTCGTAGATATCGGCCTCGCGCAAACGCAGCTGCCCGCGCCCCACCAGCGAGTGCGCTCCTGCCCGCGAGCCGCTCACCTCGATCGCGCCGAATACCTTGCCGCGATACCGTTGCGCGGCCGTCGTCCCAGGGAGCGAGGCTATGGCATCGGCAGCCAGCCGCTCGAGGTCGGCGTCGGCGAGCGATGCGGCCACGGCGAACGTGCCCGTCTCCCCCGCCGTGACGCTGCCATCCACGAACACGGTGCCCCCAGCGACCCGCGCCGCAAGCCGCCGCGGCCGGCCGTCACGTGCCCCGGCCGGCATCCCAAACCGCACGCCCGCCTCGTCCATCAAGAGCGGACCCTCCACGCTGGTGATCTGCATGCCCCGCCACATGGCGCTGTCGAGCTTGATCTCGCCATCGGTCCGCCACGTGCGGCCGTCGGCCCGCCCCTCGAGGCGGACGCCGCCATGCACATGCTCGAGTGCCACACCGACGTCGAGCGACCCCTGCTCGATGTCGAGCTGGAGATCCCAGGCAGCCGCTGGAGCGGATGCGTCGGTGCCCCCAGCCGCATCGGGCTCGACGGACGGCGGCTTGCGGTAGATATCAACGCTGCCGGCGAGCGAGAGAAGGCCGCGAGGACGCACCGCAGCGATCGCCCGCTGCAATCCCGCCGGAAGCGCCTGCAAGACCTCATGGTCGGCTCGAAAGCGGTCGGCGGAAACCTTCTCGAATGACACGTGCCAACTCCCATCGGAGCCGAACCGGCACACACCGTCGGTTGCCACGGTGGTGCGATCGTGCACACCGCGCACGCCGGCAAAACGCAGCAGGCCGTCGTGCCACGCGAGCTTCCCACGGAGTTGCTCGAGCCGATAGGGAAACCAGGCCGGCTCGATCGACACGGTGTCGCCCTGCGGCGTGGCCTCGAGAACGACGTCGGTCTTCCGGGCCTTCACCTGGTGGCGCACCGTGGCGATGAACTCGGCGTTGCCACGAGGGTCGATGTCATCCCAGATTCTGACCATCGTGCGCGGCAGCGCATCGCGCAGTTCGCGGTCAAGCACGACGCCACTGCCGGCAAGGTGGAGCGTGAGCTCGCCGTCGTCGTCTGCCGTGGGAACGAGCGACCCGTTGCAGCGCACGACACCGGTATCGTTGGAGCCGACGACATCCTTGATCGTCCAGTGGCCGCGATCCATCCGGACCGTTCCCGTCACATTCGAGAGCGGATAGGGAAAGCCGGCGTACGCCATTCCGCACTGCACGAGTCGGATGCCGAGCGTGTTGGCGAAGCCACCTGGCAGGTGCGGTGCGCGGTCGTGCCGAAACGCAAAGTCGAACGTACCCTGGGCGTGGAGCGACTTCACGATCCCGGCGCTCCGCGGCGGGAGGGCTGCGAGCAGGGCGTCGTCGATCCGCATGCCATCGCCGCGCACCTCGATGAAGCCCGGCACGCCGTCGACCCCTGTGCGCAGCACTCCCTGCACCTGCACCGGATGGCCACCCGCCTGGCCCGTGAGGTGGATCGAGAGCTGTTCCCCCTCCATCACGACGGTGCCCACGGTGCGGTCGAGCCGATACGGGAAGCGGTAGTAGGTAAGCGAGGCGTTGCGGCAGCGGACGGAGAACGTGGGGTCGATCCGGCCCGCACGCCGTCGCACCGTGGCGATAAGGTCAACCTCGCCGGCCGGCAGCACCTTCCGCCAATGGGCCGCGAATCGCTCCGGAAGATGCGACTCCCACTGCCTGCTCACCGTGAGTCGCTCGGCCTCGACGGTGGCCTCGAAGTCGGCCTCGGCATTCCAGCCTGCCAGCCGGCCACCGCCACGGACGAGCGTCGAGCCCGAGTGGGCCTCGAATCGCTCCACCACGATCCCGGTTCGATCGGCGTGAAAAGCGGCCGACAAGTCGCTGAGCGCGAACGGCAGCGCCCGGTGCTCGAAGCGGCCCGACTCCAGGGTGCCCGCCGCGGTAAACGCGATCTCCGCCGGCGTGCGAGCCGATCCGGACGCATGCCACTGCACGTGGCCGCGGCCGCGCAGCCCCGCGAGCCAGTCCTGCACGTCGGCCGCGGCGAGCCGCTCGTCGGCGACGGCGAGAACCGACACGAGACGATTCGACACTTCGAGCGACTCGACCTGACCCTGCACCTGGAAGGCGCCGCTTGCCGGCGTGAGCCGCCCCTGGAACGCGAGCCGCTCAAACCGGTCGCCGGCGGCGCTGCCGCGCACGACCGCCGCGCCAGGCTCACGAACGTCGGGCTCGACATCGACGCTGACCTGCCGCAGCGTCGCGCGAAACTGGCGCGCAGGGTCGTCTACGAGGAGGGTCGCATCCTCGACCGACACGGGCACGAGCCCGGTCGCCGTCTCGCCACCCCAGAGTTTCTCAAGGTTCCAGGCGCCGTTCGTATGGCGCACCGCATGCATGACGGGTCGCCGCAGCCGTACGGCCGTGATCCGCGGCGGGCCCGTCGCGAGCTCGGTGAGGCTCGTGGTGCAGGCAAGGCGCACCTCGTCGACCCAGAGAATCTGTCGCCACTGCTGCGGCATCTTTGGATCGACGAGCGAGACGCCGCGGACGACGATCCCTTCACCCTCCACGAGGCTCGCTCCCTGCACTTGCACGCTGAGCGTGGGAAACTGGGCGGCGAGCCGGGCCTCGACACGGCCGCGCACCTCCTCGCCGATCCGGCTCGACCCGATGGCTCCGGCTGCGACGACGCCCGCCACCGTCACGGGCACGGCCCAGCGCACGAGGATCCAGAGCGTGTCGGCGAGCGAGTTCACTGGCGTGGCCGGGGGTGGTACGGGCGCAGGGGGCGGGGACAGTACGGTTCTGCCGCGGCGCGGGTCAAGCGCCGCCGCCGCCTGCGCCGACCGCGGATTTCCCGCGATTCTCGCCGTTCCCGCCGCCTGCGCCCCTTGCTATAGTCTTCGCTCTTGCGACCGTCATCTCCGGGGAACCACGCATGCACGCGACCCGCCACGCCACCCAGGCTGATACCGCCCACAACGCCCAGCGGCTCCTCTGGGCGGGCTTCATGGCCATTCTCGCCGCCGGCGTCGGGTTTTCGATCCGGGCAGGAATCCTCGGCCAATGGGCCGAGCAATACGGCTTCACGCAGACGGAACTCGGCGCCATCACCGGCGGCGGGCTCACGGGCTTCGGAATCATCAGCCTGCTGTCGAGCCTGATCGCCGACCGGATTGGGTTCGGCCCGCTGATGCTCGCCGCGTTCGTGATGCACCTCGTTTCGGCCGGGCTCACGCTGGCGACCGGCGCCGCCTTTGCAGCCGGTGGGAAGCCGCTCGCGTTCCAGTGCCTGTTCTGGGGCATGTTCCTGTTCGCGATCGGCAACGGCATCGCCGAGGCTGTCGTCAATCCGCTCGTGGCCACGCTGTTTCCCAAGAACAAGACTCACTACCTCAACATCCTCCACGCTGGCTGGCCGGGCGGACTGATTCTCGGCGGCCTCGCGAGCTACTTCATGGCCGGTTCCGGCGACGTCAAGCCGGTCGACTGGCGGATCCAGATCTCGCTGTTTCTCGTTCCGGTCGTCCTGTATGGCCTGATGATGCTCGGGCAGCGATTTCCCAAGAGTGAAGCCAGTAGCTCGGGCGTGTCGTACAAGGACATGCTGGGTGAGTTGGGGCTCGTGGGGGCGACGGTGATCTGCGGCCTGCTCGCGCTGTTCTTCAAGAGCGATCTCGGCCTTCCGCCGCTCGCCGCCGCCGGGATCGCCGCCGGGCTGCTGGCCGCGTTCGGTGCCGCCACAGGGTTTCGATTCGGCCACGTGCTGCTCGCATTCCTGCTGCTCATTCACGCCCTCGTCGGCTACGTCGAACTCGGCACCGACTCGTGGATCTCGAAGATCACCGGCACGATCATGGCCAACCCGGCCAACGGTTTGCTGCTCTTCGTCTATACGTCCGGGCTGATGTTCATCCTCCGGTTCTTCGCGGGGCCGATCGTTGAGAAGATCTCCCCGCTCGGCCTGCTCGCCGTGTCGGCCTTGTTCGGTGCGGCAGGCCTCACGCTGCTCGGCAATGCCCAGGGCGCCGTGATGTGCGTGATCGCAGCCACGGTCTACGGCATCGGCAAGACGTTTCTCTGGCCGACGATGCTCGCGGTGGTGAGCGAGCAGTTTCCGAAGGGGGGCGCGATCACGATCGGGGCGGCGGGGGCGGCGGGTATGCTTTCCGCCGGACTGCTCGGTGGCCCGGGCATCGGCTTCCTCCAAGACCAGAATGCGTCGGCGCACCTCGCCAAGGCCGACACCGCCGTCTACGAGCGTTATAAGGCGCCCAAGGCAAACGAGTTCCTCTGGATGAAGACGGTGGGGCTCGACGGCGCGAAGGTGGGCGTGCTCGAAGACGGTGGCAAGGAGGCGACGCGAGCCCTCGACTTGATGCGGCAGGAGCAGGCGAAGCCGGAGGCGTTGGCCGCCCAGCAGGCGCTCGTCGACTGGTGGTCACAGGCGCAGGCTTCAGCGACTGCAGACAAGCCGCTTGTCGAGGCCGCGGGACTGTTTGGAGGTCGGCAGGCGCTCACGCTCACGGCGCTGGTGCCGGCGACGATGTTCGCCTGCTACGCGCTGCTCTTGGGCTGGTTCAGGATGCGTGGCGGCTACCAGGCCCGCGGAATGCATCACTGAACTGATGCAACTCGCGGTTGCCGGCGGATTTCGACCTGGCCACAGGCTCCTGCCCTCACCGAAACGCCTCCCGGAAGGTCGAAGGCCGGCGTCGAGAAAGGCTCGCCGCGGCCGACGCACGCGAGAAACCTCGAGATGATTTCATAGTGCCGGGCCGCCATGTCGCGTTGCGGCCAGCCCTCACGGCGCCACAGCGCGACGAACACTTCGGCCACGAGGTGCGGGTCGAGGCCGGCCAGGGCCGCGGCCGCAATCACGATCGTGCCATCCGCTTGTCGACGCGAGTGGATCTCGAGCACGTGTTCGGCGGCGCTCGCCAGCGCCGCCGCGGAGCGGCCCGCATGCTCGCCGAGCCGTACGAGCGCCGCAGTGGCCGCGGGGTAAGGTCCCTGCTCGACCCGTGCCAGGATCTCGTGGCGGAGGAGGTTGCGGGCGAACGCCGGGTCGGCGTTCGTGGCATCTTCAGCCCAGCGTTCCCCCTCGGCCTCGAGAAACTCGCGGCCGAGCGCCCGCCGCAGATGGAGGAGCGGCCGCAGGAGCGCGACGCCGTCGGAGAGCCTGCGGCTCCGCTGCATGCCCGCGAGCCCTGCGAGGCCCGTGCCGCGCAGGGCGCGATGGAGGATCGTCTCGGCCTGGTCGTCGGCCGTGTGACCAACGACGACGTGCCTCGCCCCATGCGCGTGCGCGAGGTCGACGAGAAAGCCGTATCGCAGCCGCCGGGCCCGGGCCTCGAGCCCCTCGCCACGGCCTTCCGCGTCGTCCCGCACGGCGAGGGAGCGCGATTCACACGGCACGTGCAGCCGCGCCGCCAGGGCCGCGACGAAGTCGCGATCGGCCGGCGCATCGGGCCGAAGATCGTGGCACGCGTGCGCGACGATCAGGCGAGCCTGCGGGGGCGCGACTCGCGCGAGTCCCACGAGGAGCGCCACGCTGTCGGCGCCACCCGACACAGCCACGATGGCCGGCGCTTCCCAAAACCCGGTTCGCGGCAGGGCGGCTGACAGGTCGGAGAGAAACGAGTGCATCACCGGCCTCGCGTGGTCGTGCGACGCGGGCCCGTGCCCGCCACGCGCCTTGAGAATACACGGTTCGGGGCCCGGTTTTTCCCGTTGCCAAGCGGGATTGAGCCCCGGGGACCGGGTGGCTACCCTCCCGTCCAGGAATCAGCCGGTGACGAACGCCGTCGGGCCGTCCCGATTCCGAGATCCCGAGGAACCCGCGCATGACCGCCCTGGACCGCCTTCCGACCCGCCTCGGCCTGTTCGCTGCGGCCCTGCTCGTCGCCTGCTCCGGCTGCTCCACGCTCCTCACTGCGGCCTACATCCTCATGCCGGAGGACACGCCGGCGGAATTCAAGGGCCTCAAGGGAAAGCACGTGGCCGTGGTCTGCAAGCCGATCGTCGAACTCGAATTCAGCGATGCAGGGTCGGCCCGCGAACTGGCCACCGCCGTGGGCGGCCTCCTCGAGCGGAACGTCCGCAAGGCGAAGGTGATCGACCAGCAGGAGGTGGCCCGCTGGATCGACGAGCATGCCTGGGTCGACTACCCCACCGTGGGCAAGGCGCTCGACGCCGACCTCGTGGTGGGCATCGACCTCGAGGAGTTTCGGCTCCACGAGGGCTCCACACTGTACCGCGGCCGGGCGACCGCGCACGTGCGGGTGTTCGACATCGCCACCGGGAAGGTGGTGTTCGAGAAGCGGTACGACGACTTCCAGTATCCCGCCGACGGCGCCGTGCCCACGAGCGACCGTTCGGAGATGCAGTTCCGCGGGATGTTTCTCCAGATCCTCGCCGGCCGGATCGCCCGCAGCTTCCATGCGTACGACAGCCGCACGAGCTTCGCCGAGGAGAATCTGACCTTTTAGCCGCCCGTGGGGCGACCGTCCCGGTCGACGTGGCAAGCGGGACGCTTGCCCACGCCGAGCCGATCAGCGTGGTTGGCGGAGCAGGTCTTCGACGAATCGTTGCCGCACGCCGAAGGCGCGGTCGTAGCGGGCCCGGAGGTCGGCGATCTGGGCCGCGTTCGGCGGGCCGCCATAGAGCAGGCGAAACACCTCCGCCACGTAGAGGTCGCGGCTGCGGCCCTGTCGTTCGAAGAGTTCATTCGAACTCAGAATCCCCACCTGCACGTCGGTGAGCGACCTTCCCCGCTGGAGTGAGGTGAGCCAGATGTCGACCTCGAAGGGACGCGACGGGCGACCGAGGTAGGCCTGGATCCATCGCTCGATCTGGTCGCGGGGAGCCACGCCGGGCGTGCCGCCGACCACCGGGCCCACGTTGGCGGCGGCGAGCGTGAGATCCACGTGCTGATCCTGATCCACGGCGCTCAGCATCGTCGGCGATGGCGTCTGCGCGACCACCCGCCCACGATCCGCGATCCACGCATCGATCGCATAGCGGTGCTGCGGCGGCAGCAGCGGAAGATCGACGCGGTAGGGAAATGGCAGCGTGTTCACGGCGGCCTGCCCCTGCACGACGGCCACGTCGCGCCACTGCGGGTGCGTGACATCGAGCACGCGAATCGTGACCACGGCGGTGGGTGGGAGGGCGATCGGCGGCTGGGCGAACAGCCGCCCGACCACGGCCCGGCTCACCGCGGCGCCAAACTGCACGGGCACCGTCACGAGCCCGCCTGTTCGGCTGTTGCGCACCAGCAACGACACGCGGCCGAATCCATCCATCCGCCGCGCAATCTCGTCGCCGAGGTCGAAGAGGCGATCGCCGACGAAGCCCACCTGGAAGCCCTGCACCGCGACGATCACGTCACCTACCTCGAGCCCCGAGCGCTGCCCCACACCGCCCGGATTGACGCTCACGATCTCCACGCCGGAGGCCGTGTTGCGCACGTTGATCCCCAGCGGGTAGCGGGGGGCCTGGGCGATCATCGGCGGTAGGTAGCGGGCTCCGCCGATCGCTGGAGGATCGTCGTCTCGCACGCGCACCTCTTGGGCGGGCGCCGGGGCGGCCGCCATGAGAACTGCACCGCACAGGATCGCAGAACAGAGCCCGGAGCGATTTTTGGATCTCCATTGGCGGGGCGAGCCTGGCCAGCCGATGCGCTGCAGACAAGGAACGAGGGTCGCCATTGCCTATCGCTCCAGAGGTCCGCCGAGAATCTCGCGCTGCGCGATGACCTCGGCCCGCGTCAACGGCAGCAGGCCGTCTTGGGCGACGTCGAGCTGCCCCTGCCAGCTGAGCACGTAGGCCACGAACTCACGCAGCACGGCAGGCCAGTCGCCTGCCTCCGGCACCGCAAGCGCCACGAACAACGGCCGACAGTCGGGCGTGCGCTCCGAGCCGGGCACGGCATCGGCCACCGGCGCTGCATCGGCCGGAATGGCCAGCGGCAGCGCCCGAACGCCGGGCCAGACGCCGTCGTTGTCGCCGATCAGACCGAGGCCGCCGCGGTCGGCCGCCACCGCGCCGGCGAGATCCTTGATCGTGGCATGCTCCTGCACGTCGAGCGTGCGTGCCGCCGTGCCGGTGAGCAGCCTGTCGAGGTGCCAGCGGGTGCCGGAGCCGAGCTCCGTGGCATGCACCCGCAGCGGCACACCGGCCTGATCGCCCGTCACCCCGAGGCGGCTCCACGTGATCGCGGCGCCGGCTGCGTCGCCTGCAGGACCGATCACGCCCACATCCGGCGACCAGCGGACCTCGGCGGCTGGGTTGGATTCGCTCACGATCCATACGAGCCGCTCGAAGCCGGCCGGCACCACGACGAGCTTTCGTTTCGCGGCGTTGGCCGCGGTGACGAACGCCGTTCTCTCGGTGTCGGAAACCGGCCGGCTGAGGAGCGCCACATCGGCCGCGCCTGCCAGAAGCGCCTTCCAGCCGGCGTCGCTGCCGGCGGAGTCGATCGCCACGACGACGTCGGGGTGAATCCCCGTGAAGCCTTCCGCCCACAGCGCCGCGGCCTGCTGGAGCGTGGTCGATCCGGCGAGCCGGACCGTGCCGGACGCGACCACGAGCGGCTGATAGCCGAGCGTTTCAAGCCCATCGAGCGGGTCGACGGCAGCCGTGGGCTCTGCCGCCGAAGCGCCAGCCACCACGAGCACGAGTACCAGCATCAAGAGCACTGCTCTCGCATCCATGCAGGACCTCCGAATGTCGGCGGCATGATACCGGATTCGTGTCGAATGCGCAGGACAGGCTGACGCCTGTCCTCCACGATTGACGCCAGGCCCGGAGGGCCGCGTTCGTGCCAGCGGGCGGAGGCCCGCCAAGCGACGGGCGCCAGGATGCCGAGCCGTCGCGTGATCAAAGCCGCTTCGGGTCCCGCTTCAGTTTCGGTGGCCCGAGCATCTTCTTTTTGTCGTCGGCGCGGGCATTGGGTACGTTGGCGTCGTTGCCCGCCATCGGCTTCTCGCCATTCACATTGGTGAATGTCTCGGTCCACTCATAGCCGAGCGGCATCCGTAACTCTTCAGCCGCCAGTAGCGCCCAGGGCGTGCCCGGATGGTCTTTGACCACGCGGGTAAGCAGTTCCGTGGCCTCCTTGGCGAGTTTCTCCGTGGCCGACCCCACCTTCACCTGGTCGCTCGGCTCGAGCTTCCAGGTATCACTCTTGGGATTCTTGAAATTCATCCCCAGCGACGCTTGGGCCAGCATGAGGTTGTAGGCGTCCGTGCGCACCTTCACGGCGAGCACGCGGCCGAGGGCGAGGTCGTAGCCCGCCTGCCAGCGCTTCTCCCGGAGTTTCTCCCGGTCCGGGAGGCCGCTCTTGAGCAACTCGTAGAGCACGTCGAGCTTCGGCTGCAGCCGCGCAGCCGCCTTCTGAGCCTCGCCGAGGAGTCCCTTGAGCGAGCCCTCGTCCTTGCGCGGAAACACCGTCTGCGGCGATTCCATCGGCTCCACCACCGTCTTCCGCGCCGCATCCACGAGCGCCGCCTTGGCCCTGTTCTTGGCGATCTCCTCCTTGAGCTTGGCCTGCGAGACGTAGTCGGGCTGGTAGGCCCGCATCACGTCGGGGTCGAAAAAATGCCGCAACCGCGACGACAGCGGGCCGGTCATTTCATCGGTGACGCGGCCCCGTGCCGCGCTGTTGGGGTGCACGCGGAAGTAGATGCCGCCAGTGTCGGCGCAGAGCTTCGAGAGGCTGAACGGGCCAAACCCCGAATCGATGGCCTCGTCGGCGAAGCGGCCCGACCGCACCCGCACCACCTCGGGATAGAGCGTCTCCGGCCCCTGCTCGATCACGACCCACTGCTCCCCCTGGTCGTACTTGGGGTCGAACTCCACGTATTTCATGCGCACTTCCGCGAGGCCGAAGGGCGCTGGCACGCCTACCACGTACACGGGGATGCCGAGCATGGTGCACAGCTTCGTCGTCTCGTCGGCCTTGTCCTGGTCGTTGCCGACCTCGTCGGTGAAGACCACGATCATCACGTTGCGCTTCGGACTCGACGTGCGGTAGACGCGAGCCGCCTCGGCCGTGCGCTTGATCGCCGTGAAGGTCATCTCGAAACCTGACTCGTCAATGGGGATGGATTCGATCGCCTTCACGACCTCGTCGACCTCGTCGGTCGCCTTCGGCGTGACGATCGACGCGTTCTGGCCGAAGGCCACCACGATGTTGGTCAGGTCGGGACGGCGACCCGATGACCGGTTGGCCCCGAGCTCGTCGAACACACGGTCGAGCCGGTCGGCGATCTGCCGGCGCTGGGCCGACAGGCTCACCGACTGGTCGAACACCCAGCACACCACGGTGGGCCGCTGGGAGAGCGCGGCGGCGATCTCGGCCGTGAGCAGGTCGACGGCGCCGACGGCGCCCGTCGTTCCCACGCCCACGGATCCCTTCACGACCACGGCTGCGTCGATCTCCTGGGCGGTGGGCAACTCGTGGACGAGATCGAGCTGGACGTCCACGATCGCATCCGGCTCGGCCTCGACGGGCACGATCGAGATCTCCGCCAGCGTCGGGGCGAGTGACTGCGCCACGGCGTCGCTCTGCTCACTCTCGGCCCCCTGGGTGTCTTCAGGGTCCTCGGAGACCGCCATCTCCTGGGGGACGAGTTCCACCTCTTCTTCGGCGGCGAGGGGAACCTCGATCACGGTCACGTTGCGGGCCGACCTCGGCGGATCGCCCAGGCTGGCGAGCGCGAGCCCGAGGAGCACCACGATGTGGATCGCGAGGCTCACGGCCCAGGCGGGCGTATCGCCGCCAAACGGCCCTTCCTCTTCGCCGAAGAAGTCGCGCCACCACCGTCGCACGAGTTGCGCCCGGTCGGACAGGTTCATGGATGGCTGGCCAGAAGAAGTGGGCCGCACGGAGCGGCTGAATCCGCGTGGGGCAGGCCAGGCGCCCTCCCGGCCTGCCGAACCACCCGCGTCTATTCACGTAGGAAAGTGTACCTTATTCATATTTCCTTCGGCCGGGCTGCTGGTCGGCCCGGCGACATCCACGCCCGAGAAAAACGTCTCATGCGGCTGAACTCCCTCCCCCTTCTGCCGGAGCCGACCTTGCCGGCGATGGCCGCCGTCCTATTCCTGCTGGGAGCCGCCGTCCCCGCGGCCTGCGCCCCGGTTCGCGACGCCACGGAAGCGAAGCGGTTCGACCTGGAGACGTCCGACGGTGTCGCGCTCGCCACCTGGTATTTCGAGCCGCCGGAGGATGCGAAACCGCTGGCGACCGTGATCCTGGTGCACGATTTCGAGGGCTCGCACAAGACGGTCGAGCCACTCGCGACGGCCCTCCAAGAGGCCGGCTGCGCGGTGGCCGTGCCCGACCTGCGGGGCCACGGCGCGAGCACTTCCCAGGACGGCCGCGACGCTGATCTCGACATCCGTCAGCTTCGCAAGGGCGACCTTGAACTCATCGCCGCCGGGGCGGGAGGACGCCTCCGCGAGCAGTCGGCGGTCCGCGGCGACCTCGAGACCGTCCATGCGTTCCTCGTGTCGCGGGGTGCGGCGGGCGGATCGGCCGACGCGCCGCTCGTGGTGATCGGATGCGGAGCCGGCGCCACGCTCGCCGCCCTCTGGACCGCCGCCGACTGGGCGTGGCCGCCGCTTGCGAGCGGCCCCCAGGGGCAGCAGGTGAAGGCGCTCGTGCTCGTGAGCCCGGCCTGGGCCGCCAAGGGGCTTGCGCTCCAGCCGGCGCTCGGCACCGATGCGGTCAAGCGCGAGGTGCCCGTGATGGTGCTCGTCGGCACGGGAGATCGCGACGGCATCCGCCTCTTCGAGCAACTCAAGCGACAGCGGCCCCGGGAATGGTTCGACCAGCGGGCCGATGCAGAGTTTACGAAGGCGAAGGAGGTCGAAAAGCCGAGCGACGCGACGCTGTTTCTCGTGCAGCTCGACACGACGCTCTCGGCCGAGAAGCTCGCAGCCGAGGCAGAAGCCGCGCCCCGGATCAAGACGTTCCTCGAACTCGTGCTCGACGACGACCGCTAGCTGTCACGGCAGCCGCAGTTCCATTCCTGGCACGGCGAGCGCCGGATTGCGCAGCAGGTCGCGATTGGCCTCGTAGAGCCGCGCTGCCATCGAGCGGTCACCGTAGAACCGCTGGGCGAGCGTTTCGAGCGTCTCGCCCGGGGCGACGCGCACCTTGGCGGGGCGGCGTCCCGGCTCGATCACGTGGCCGGCACCGGGCTGCTGCTGCACCGCGGGCACGCTCCAGGCCGGAGGAATCCGTAGTTCCAGGCCGATCGGCAGGACGTTGGGATCGGCGAGCCGGTCGCGGTTCACCGACCAGACCGCCTGGGCACCACCCGCGTGGCCGTACACCTTGAGCGCGATGCCGGTGAGATCGTCGCCGTCGCGCACCACGTAGGTGGACGTGTCGCCCGCCGGCATGGCCGGCGTTGCCCGAGACCTCATGGCCGCACCGTTGGCCGACCACGCCACCGCCAGCGGCGGCGGTGCGTCGGCATCGAGGAGAGGCGGCGGCGGGGTGTCGAGCGCGGAGCGGTAGGCGGAGTCGATCGGCGGGGCGGGCCGCGCGAGATCCGCGGCCACCGGCGGCAGCGCCGCCGGTGGCGGGGGCGGCCGGTAGTCGCTCCGCGGCACGAACGGGGCAGAGGGAGCAGCCCACGGCTCTTCCGGTGGCAACTGGGGCGGGGGCGCGTCGTGCCAGGCCGTGGGAGGCTGCATCATCTCCGGCTGGGCGGCCGGCACCGGATGGAGTCCAGCGGGCTGCGGAACGGCATTCGCGGCCTGCTGCACCCAGGCTGCCGTCTCTGGAGGCGGCACCACGCCCCGTTCGCGGGAATAGGCCGCCGCGACGCTCGACGCATACGGACCGGCCGCAACCGCACCGGCCACGACGAGCGACAGCCCGACCGCGTATCTGACCAGCCGCACAAAGTCTGACATGCGCGCTCCTTTTCCGATGCCACGCCTCAACTATGCACCCCGGCTTGGGGCCGCGCCGGCCAGCGGGAAAGGTGAGCGGTAGCAGGAAGGGCTCAGCCGCCCGCAGCGTGGTCACGTCCCGCAAGGTTTGCCCAGGTGGACAGTGTGCCCGTGGGGCAAGCGTCTCGCTTGCCGAGGATTTGAGGCCGAATTGGCAACCGGGACGGTTGCCCCACGGTCAGGTGGCTGCAGCTGGGGTCGGCGAGCCGAGGCCGAAGCGGTGCTGGAGCCAGAGCACGATCGGGGAGGCGATGTAGATCGTGCTGTAACTGCCGGTGATGATGCCCACGAGCATCGCGAACGCGAACGCGTGGATCCCCTGTCCGCCGAACGCGTAGAGGATCAGGGTGGCCAGGAACGCGGTACCCGAGGTGAGGATCGTGCGGCTCAAGGTCTGGTTGACGGCCTTGTCGACCATCGCCGCGGTCACGTATTGGCTCTTGCCGCGGAGCTCGCGGAGCCGATCGAAGATCACGATCGTGTCGTTGATCGAGAAACCCACGATCGTGAGCAGGGCCGCCACGACGTCGAGGCTGATCTTGAAGTCGTCGACGAGTGCCCAGCCGAGGGCGGGCGCCACGAACTTGCTGAGGGCCAGACAGGCCACCGTCACGAGCACGTCGTGGGCGAGGGCCACCACCGCGGCCAGGCCGAAGGCCACGTTTTGAAACCGCAGCCACACGTAGAGCACGATCATCAGCAGGCTCGCGAGCAGGGCATAGACCGCGGTCACCTTCGTGTTGCCTGCCACCTTGCCGCCGATCGAATTGGCCGAGAGATACACGGGCGTGTCGTTGAGCTTCTTGGCCACCCGCTCGAGCACCTTGCGGGCCACGTCGGGCTCGAGCGACGTGGAGAGGGCCCAATTGCGATACGGCCTCGCGCGGCTCGTCATGCCTTCGGCCTCGAGCTCGAAAGGGGATCCGCCGAGCCCTTCCGCCTCGAGCGCGGTCTCGATCGTGGAGCGGAGCGTGACGAGGTTGATCTTCTCCGGGAAGTCGAGCGCAGCCACGGTGGTAAGCCCGGCGGGCTGTTTGTCACCCTCCACCGGCTTCTCAGGAACGGTCGTCGTGACGTCGCCAAAGCCCATCGAGTAGGTCTGCAGCTTGCCCGGGAAGGCCTCGCGGAGCGCCTTCTCCACGGCGTCGTCGTCGCGGAGCGAGGTGTCGATCTTGTAGCGGAGCCCTGGGGCCGAGTCGGCCGCGGTGACTGCGCTCACGGCCGCGTCGGGGAGCGCGGCCACGGCCGTCCGCACGTCGGCGATATCGAGCGCCTGATCGGGCTTGAACGCCACCTGCACGCTCGTGCCGCCGGTGAAGTCGATGTCGAAAAGGCCCTGCCCGCGCTTGGCCGCCGCGGCGCGTCCCAGCGCGAGGACGGCCGTGGAGCCGATGAGCGCCGGCACCATCCCCTGCACGAACTGGAAAGTGGGCTGGCCGAACAGGCGAGCCATGGAGAGCGACGTGATCCAGCGGTTTCGCT
>CAZDTC010000012.1:0-19890 GCA_964508125.1 uncultured Candidatus Kuenenia sp. | reverse complement strand
GTCGTTATCAGGGTCTTCGCGTCGAGACGCTTCTTCCAGATTGGCAGGACGTTGTAGCCGGCGCCGAAGACTTTTTCCGAGCCGACCTTCATCCCGAGCGTGTTGATCAACGGCAGGGCCCAGAGATACGTCTGCGTCGCCCGCTGGAACAGCAGCTCGTCGCGCAGGGTCTGTGCGCTCTCCGCAGTGGGCCGGTTCTCCGCGAACGGAAGATTGCTCAACGCCTCGAAGCGGGCGAACTGCGCGGAGGCCGACCCAGCGTGCACGAGCACGGCGGCGAGAGCGACCGAGATGAGCATCTGCATGAGTTTGGTCTTCATTGGAGTTCTTCCCATTTCTTGATCCAACCGAGATGTTACGTTTTTTTGACCTTTTCATCGCTAGAAAGGAAGGTTTTCCCGAATGGAAAATCATCGCTTCACAGAAGAGCAGGTCGCGTTTTGCGGCATGCCGTCCGGCACCAGCATGCGGCCCCCTGCGGCTCCCCGCGGAGTTCCCACTGCGTCGGATTCTGCGTCGCCCTTCAACGCCATGCCCCGCTTTTTCGCAGGAAACCGCCATTGTGCGTGATCCTACTCGGGGAGCTTTCCGTTTCTGCGCGGCCGCCGCTGTTCCCCGTAGGACAGGCTTCAGCCTGTCGTAACGCGAGACAGGCTGAAGCCTGTCCTACCCCTCTTGCAGGCCGGATCGGGTCTTCCTGCCGACGGCTCTCATCGCCTACGGTTACGCCATGGCCAGGAAATCCCTTCGACAAAAACTCGGGAAGAAGCCGTTCGAGTCGCTTGAGAAGGAGGCGATCCTCAACATCGCCCGCACGAGCGACCAGTTCCAGAACCGATTCGGCAGGCTCTTTCGGGAATTGGGCCTGACTGGCTCACAGCACAACGTGCTCGTATCCTCAGGGGCGAAGGCCGCCCGATGCGGTGTGACGAGATCCGTCAACACATGATCCAAGTCGTGCCGGCGCCGCTCGCTTCACCCGGGGACTGCACATGCCCGCCGAAAAAGTTCTCGTCCTCAATGCCACCGGCAAGGTTGGACGCAACGTCTGCCGTGCTCTGCTCGAATCGGGATTCGAGGTCTATGGCACTACACGGTCGCCCAACAGCCCGCTGGCGAGCCAGGGCGTGAAGCCGGTCGTATGCAACTACACGATCCGGGCGGATTTGGACCGTGCATTCCAGCAGACGCCGAATGCTTCGATATGCACACGAAGCACATGAAGGCCAAGGTGGAACTGGAGAAATACCTCCGCCAGTTAGGCGTCCCGTTCTCGATCCTGCGCCCCTGTGCGTTCTTCGAGAATCTCGACGATGCCGCCAATTGGAACCCGCTGAAGAAGGGCGTCGTCAAATTCCTTTCGGTCCAGGACTGCAAGTACTGCGCAACCTATGACATAGGCCGTGCGGCGGCGATTCAGTTCCGCAATCGGTCGGAGTGGCTGGGCAAGAGCCTGGACGTGATCGGCTGGCAGGGAGACTTGAACCACATGTTTCTGTACTACGAAGTGCAGAAAGGTCCTCGGGGCACGCCTGAAGCGTTCAAGAAGGTCGTGCCGGACGCTCTCTCCGCCGAAGACTGGTTCCGCTTTCATGGCCGATACGCCAATGGCGAGCGGATAGCCCCATAGACCCTCGGTGGGTGACGTTCTCCCCGTTTCTTGATCCATGCAGGGATGTTAGGTTTTTAACCTTGGCATCACCTGCGTCCCTGAACGCCGGCCGGCTCCAGTGCCACCACCCGGTTGCGGCCGCCGTTTTTCGCCTGATACATCGCATCGTCGGCCCGCGCGATGATCGCGTCGGTGTCCTCGGACGGGCCGGCGAGCGTCACGCCGATGCTAAGCGTGACGGTGACGGGCCCCACGGCCGTCTGAATCGGTTCGGCCACCCGGCGGCGCAGCCCCTCGGCGATGGTCACCGCGTCGCCCAGGTCGCGCACGCCGTGGAGGATCACCAGCAGCTCGTCGCCGCCGATCCGAGCGCCCACGTCGTCGCTCGAGCGCAGGCATCCCCGAATCCTGTCGGCGACCGCCTGCAGCACGCCGTCTCCTGCCGCATGGCCATAGGTGTCGTTGACGGCCTTGAACCGGTCGATATCGCAGAGCAGCACCCCGATCGTGCGGCCCGTCTGCTTGGTGAGCACGTCGATCCGCTCGATCGCCGACTTGCGATTGAGCAGGGCCGTGAGTTCATCGCTGCTGGCCCGCCGCTCGAGGACGCGCTCGGCTGCGATCTCCCTGTCGACCAGGCGGAAAGACGCCACCACGCCGTCGATCGTGCCATGCGTCGTCCGGGAGGGGCCGGCATGAATCTCGACCCAGTGGATCCGGCCGTCTTTGGCCGGCAGGCGCGATCGCACCACGACCGACTTGCCGGCCAAGGCCCCGTCGTGGTCATCGAGAAAGCCGTCGCCCTCGCCCGTCGGGCCGACCAGTTCCGGCCAGGTGCGCCCGATCCACTCGGCCGACGACCAGCCGAGCGCGGCCGTGATCGAGGGCGACACCCAGAGAATCCGGCCCTCCCCATCGGTGCGCACGACCACGTCCGAGGAGTTCTCCGCCAGCAGCCGAAACCGCTCCTCCGACGCGGCCAATTGCAAAGCGGCGTCATATTGCTGCGTGACATCGCGCAGCGTGAAGCCGATGTGGCCGTCCACCCTCACCGCATGGATATCGAGCCGATTGGTGCCACGGGCGTCGAGCCGATAGGGAAACGCATCGACGGCGGTGGGGCAACCGGTGTCGACCGTCTTGGCAAACATCTCGATCAGCGACGTGCTCAGGAGCGCGGGATACACTTCGCTTAAGCGGCTGCCGCGGAGAGACCCGCAGTCGGAGCCGATCCAGGCGCAGGCTGCCGGATTGGCGTAGACGATGCTGAAGTCGACGACTCGCCCGTCGGCATCGCGCACCGGATCCGCCAGCAGATGGGGGTCGAGCAGGCTGTCCAACGTGGCCTCGAGCCGCCGACGTTCCGCATGCAACGCCCTTGTGCGCTCCTCGATCTGCTTCTCGAGGGTGGCGTTGAGTTCGATCAGTGACTGCTCGGCCTGCTTGAGTGGTGTGATGTCGAGCGTCACGCCGGTCATCGACGCCGGCCTGCCATCCGGGCCCGCGTACGTCCGCCCCATGCCGGCGATCCACCGATACGATCCGTCGGGCTGCAGGATCCGATACTCGGCGTGATAATCCTCGTTTGTGTCGTGCGAGTGCTGAATGAGCGCCCGCACGCGTTCCCGGTCGTCGGGGTGCAACACGGCATAGAAGTGCTCGAGTGTCGCCTTCGTGCCGGGCCGCACGGCGAGGTGCGCCTTGCAGCGATCCGACCACCGATGCTCGTTCGACACGAGGTCCCAGAACCAGACCCCGACGTTGGCGGCCTCAGTGGCAAGCGCAAGAGTCTCCGCGCTTTGGGCAGGATTGCTCTCGGTCATCGGCATCCGCTCTGGTCGGACTCGTGGGGGACTATGCCAGAACGATACGGCCATCGAAGCCCGGCGAAAACCGCCGCCCAGGGCAAGGCCGCGCGGGCTGCCGCGGGCATACCCCCAGGCCACCCAGCATACCCCCCCTAAGGGTTATTTGGCCTTCCCCCGTCCCGGAGGCGTCCGTAGAGTTCCGCCGCTTCGCGACGCTCTGCCGTTGGAGCATGCCATTGGAGTCTCCGATGGAACTCGCCCTCCCGCACGTCGTGGTCTGGACCCGCGGGCCCGGTCTCGGGACGGATCTCGTGGCGGCGCTTGCGGCCCATCCGTTCGAGGTATCCGAGGTGCGCGGGCTGGTCGAAGCCCGGCGGGCAGCCGCGGGGCGGCGGCCGATGCTGGTGGTGCTCGTCTGCCCCCAGGACACTGCCGCGCGAGTCGCCGAAGCGGCGGCGCATTTTCCCGGCCGGCCCATCCTGCTCGTCTCCGATGCCCCGGGGAACTGGTCGGCGGTCGACGCGCCGGCCTGTCCGCCGGTCACGGAGTTCGCGGCAACCCAACCACTCGAGGAGATCTGCTGGCACGTGGCCGAGGCGTTGAGCCGGACGGCCTACACCGTCAATACGCCTGAGCGACGACTGGGGCCGATGCTCATCGAGATTGACGGGCAGGGCGTCGTCGCTGCGGCGTGCGACCTCAGCGCGATCTGGTTTTTTCCCGGCCCGTATCCCCGGCCCGGCGCGTCGCTCCTGCCGCTCTTGCCGCCGGAAGACCGCAGCCTCTTCACCCGCAACCTGGCGTGGGCGGAGCAAGGGCTCGTGTCGTTCTTTCCCGTGCGGGTGCTCGATCGCCGCGGATCGCCCCATCCCATGCATGCCGGCCTGCGGATCGCCGGCCCGAGCACCGTCTCGCTGATTCTCCAGCCGCTGATCGACTGCGCGCCGATCGTGGGCCGGCGGCGCGGCACCCGCGACCCGCTCACCGGACTGATCGACCGCTGGGAGCTGTGGCGGCAGATGGAGACGACGCCCGCGACCGACGAGCCGACCGCGGTCGTGTTCGTGAAGCTCGATGCCTTCGAGACGATCGCCGAAACGATGGATTTCCAGCAGGTGGACGAGGTGTTCGATCGCGTCGCCTCGGCCCTCATGCAGCTCTTTCCCTGGCCGGCCGCGCCCAGCCGCCTGACGGGCGGGGCGTTCATGGTGTTGGTGAAACACCTGTCAATGGAGCGGATCGAGGACTCGGCAAGACGTCTGATCGAGATGGTCAATCGCATCGGCGGGGAGGGAACTTCCGACGATCTTCGGTTTGGCCTCTCGATCGGGATCGCGAGCGTGACCGACAGCGATCACGATCTGGCTGTCCGCTTGGCGGAGACGGCGGTGCATGAAGCCCAGGCCGCCGGCGGCAATCGCACGGTCGTCGCCGGCCCGGAAACGTTGATCCGGACCCGCGTTGGCGACCTGGCGGCGAACATGGACCTCGAAGACTGGGAGGTGTGGCTGCAGCCCGTGGTCCGCGGCGTGGACGGACGACCCGAATTCCATGAGGCCTTGGCGCGATTCGGCCCTCACGAGCACGAGCCCATCTCCCGGCCCGATTTCTTCACGACGGGCCGGCTGGAAGGTCTCTTGGAACGATTCGACCGGCTGGTGATGCTGCGGTCGCTCGAACTGCTGACGGCGCATCCAGAGTTGCGGCTGTCGATCAACGTGACCCGGGAGACTTTCGAGCTGGAATCCTTCCCGGCTCACTTCCTCGGCCTCCTCCGGGATGCCAAGGTCGAGGTCGGCCGAGTGATTCTCGAGATTTCACCGGCCTGCCTCACGATGCCCGCCGGCATGGTCCGGCGTCGGTTGCGGCATCTCAACGCCGCCGGCATCGAGGTGGCGCTCGACGATTTCGGCAGCGGTGTGTGCTCGCTGCGTCACCTGACCGACTATCCGCTATCCATCGTGAAGCTCGACGGGCTCGTCACCAGTTACGTCGGCGACGACCCGCTCCAGCGGAATTTCGTGCGCATGGTGGTGAACCTCTGCCGGGCCCGCGGCATCCGCACCGTCGCGGAGTACACGCGGACGAGCGAGCAGATGGAGCGGCTCGTCGAGGATGGCGTGGATCTCTTCCAGGGCGAGCTACTCGGCATGCCCCTGCCGGCGGCCGACGCCCTGGCGCTCCTCGCGAAGCAACCCAGCCACACATGATCCGCTCCCTCATCGCCATCCTGTGCCTCGGTGGGCTCGGCCTCGCTCCCGCGTCGGCCCGCGGCGCCACGCCGTTCGAGGGCGGCCAGCAGGCTGCACAGCAGCTGCGGCTCTACGAGGCCCGCGACCTGTTTCGTCAGGCGTTGCAGGAGCGCCCGCTCGCGGTGGGCGTGGCCGAACACGTGGCCTGGTTCCTGTATCTCAATGGGTTTCACGACGAGGAGTGCCGCGACCTCTTGCGCCAGGCGATCCCAACCGCGCAGGAGCCCGCGGCCATGGAGCGCGCCGCCCGGCACATCGAACGCGAACTCGGCCTGCGGGGGCCGGCCGACGAGGCGGAACGCGACGAACAACTCGCGTTTCACAGGGCCATGATCGAGAAGGCGGCCGACGGGACGGCGGAGCAGCAGGGCGGCGCGTTCATCGATGCAGGCGACTTCGACCGCGGCATTCCGCTCCTGGAGCAGGCGCTGGCGGCGGATCCGGCGAATGCGTCGCTGGCGCTGAGATTGGCCCGCGCATATGCCTGGTCGAATCGACTCCCGCAAGCGGACGCCGCCTACGCTGCCCTGGTCGCGCGTCAGCCCGACAATGCGGCGCTGCTTCTCGAGCAGGGGCAGGTGGCGGCTGGGCTCGGCAGGCTGGAAGCGGCTCGCGCGTTGCTTGCCACGGCTGAGCAGGCGCGGCCCGCCGATCCTCGGATCGTGCGCGAGCGCGAGCGGATCGATGCGCAACTCGCCGCCCGCGCGGCACCGCCGAAAGAGGAACTGCCGGCTCCTCTGCCGCCGGTCGAGGAGTTCGGCCTTTATCAGAAAGGGGAACGCGCGGAGAAGGAACTGCGGCTCTACGAGGCCCGCGACCTGTTTCGGCAGGCGATCCGCGAAAAGCCCGATGCCACGGGGCGGCTCGAACATGCCGCGTGGTTTGCCTTCCTCAACGGCTTCCACGACGAGGAGTGCCGCGACCTGCTGCGGCAGGCCATGCCTCGGGCCCAGGAACCCGCCGCGATGGAGCGGGCGGCTCGGCATGTCGAGCGGGAACTGGGCCTGCGGCCGCCGGCGGACGACGTCGAGAAACAGGAGAAGCAGGCGTTCGACAGGGTGATGGTCGAGAAGGCCAGGCACGGCACTGCCGCGGAGTTGGGCGGGGCCCTCGTCGATGCGGAGAATTTTCACGAGGGCATTCCACTCCTGGAACAGGCCCTGGCCGCCGATCCCACGAACGGCCCCTTGGAACTCCGCCTGGCCCGTGCCTATGTCTGGGCACAGCGGCAGCCCGAGGCAGACGCCGCATTCTCGCGGCTCATCGAACGGCATCCCGGCAACGCCGCCCTGCTGGTGGAGCTGGCCCAGATCGCGGCCGGCCGCGAGATGCTCGCTCGGGCGAGGGCACTCCTGATCGCGGCGGAGGACGCCCGCCCCGGCGATGCCAGGATTCTGCTCGAGCGGTCGCGCATCGAGGCACGGCTCGTCAACCGCAAGGCGGCCCTCGCCGCCGTGAGCAGGATGTCGCCCGTTGATCAGCGGCAGCCGCTGGCCACGCTGGCCCGGGCACGGGCGGAGCACTATCGCGGCCAGTTCGGCCCCGCGCGGGATGGCTATCTCCGCGCGCTTGCCGCCGCACCGCACCTCGAGGAGGCGGCCCACGGGCTGGCGGAGTGCCGCCTGCGCCGCGGTGAAATGCTCGGCGGCACGGCGATCCTCGACGCCTGGATGCCGCGCGAGCGCCGCCTCGACTGGCAGGCGCGGACGGATCTCTTCGAGGAACTCACCGACCCGCGGCTCGGGGCCCAGTTCGCCACCTATTCCAACTCGCTCGGCTACTTCGAATACGACTTCGGGCTCGACACGAGGTTTCATCCCCGGCCCGAGCTGGAGATCCGGCCCGCGCTCGTCAACTCGCTCGTCACGCAGAAAGGCTTCTCGAGCATCGACCGGCAGGGCGGGTTCGTCGACGTCTTCTCCCGGCCTGACGACCGGATCGCGACGAGCGCACGGCTGGGCGTGCACGGCTACACGAACAACTGGGCCACGCCCATCGGCGGCCTGTCGGCAGAGGTGTTCCCGACGCACTGGCTCGATATCGGCGGCGGCGCGGACTACTTCAACCTGCTCGACTTCCAGCCGCCGTTCGGCGTGGGGATCTACGACATCGTGACCACGATCGGCGCCGTGGGCGAAAAAATCTCGAGCGCGCAGGGCACGCTCTTCGTGCGGCTCCGGCCCGCAGCCGGCTGGTCCGTGTACGCCCGCACGCGGCTGGCCTCGTTTTCCGACGGCAACCTGTTTCGCGACGATTTCGCGGAAGTGGCCTACGAGTTTCGCCCCGGTCCCCTGCGCACCCGCGCGAGCTGGAATTACTACTTTCTCGGCCTTCGAGAAGACGCGCCGCTGTATCAGCAGACGCCGGGCGGGCCGGTCACGCCGGCATATTATTCGCCGGCAGCCCTCGACGTCAGCACCTGGAGCCTCGAGATGTCGGGCCGCCCGCGCGACCGTTTTGAACTCGGCGGCGAGGGACACCTGTTCCACGTCCTCGAAAACAACGGCCTCGGCGTCGGCATCTTTCTCTACGGGAAGGTCGACCTGCCGCAGCCATACAGTTCGCTGCGGCTCGACGCCCGCTACTTCACCCAGAACCGCGGCCTGACCCGGCAGAGCAACGCCGCCGGATCGTATGACGCGCTGAACTTCCTGCTCAGTTACGACCGCCGCTATTAGTCGCCGTGGAAAAAGTCCCCCATGACCTTTTCCCAAGACAGCCCGCCGCCGTCGCGACCGTCGGGCACGACGCAGCCAGAGCAGCAGTCAGCCGACGGACGGGCGAGACGGTACAAGGACCCAGAGCTCCGCCGGGCCAGTCGCCGCAACCTCGTGCTGTTTGTGCTCGCGCTGGCCGCGGCGGTCGTGTACCTCGGCTGGCTCGTGACGGCGATCGACTGGGAGCATCCCTGGGTCGGCGGGGCGTTTCTGCTCGCCGAGGTCATCTGCGCCGTGAGCGTGTTCCTGTGGGGAGAAATGCTCACGCGCAAGCGAATGCACCCGCCGGAGGGGCTGCCGTGGCCAGGGGACCCGCCGCCAGTGGACGTGCTCGTCGCGGTGTGCGGCGAGCCTGTGGAAGTGGTCGGGCCCACGCTGGCCGCCGTGGCAAAGATCGACTACCCGCACTTCGGCGTCACCGTGCTCGACGACGGCCGGTCGGCCGCGGTGAGGGATCTGACGGCCGCATACGGCTTCGCCTACACCGCCCGGGAGCGGCGGCACTTCGCCAAGAGCGGCAATCTCAACCATGGGCTGGCCGTCACGTCCGCCCCGTTCGTGATGACGCTCGACGCCGACCAGGTGCCGCAGCCGGAGATCATCGCCCGGCTGATCGGCTTCTTTCAGCTGCCGCGGATCGGGTTCGTGTCCAGCCGTCAGGCGTTCGCGGTTCCGCCGGGCGACCCCTGGGGCAACCGCGACGCGGTGTTCTACGACGCGATGCAGATCGGGAAGAACGAGGCCAACGCCTCGATCTCCTGCGGCAGCGGCGTGATCTACCGCCGGTCGGCGCTCGAGGAGATCGGCGGCTTCCCCACCTGGAGCGTCGTGGAGGATCTCTACGCGTCGCTGCTGCTGGAGCAGCAGGGGTGGCGCGGCGTCTATTACGCCTTCGCGTTATCCAAGGGAACCGCGCCGACCGACGTCTTCGCCCAGCATCAGCAGCGCTGGCAGTGGGCGGTCGACTCGCTGCGGATCCTGTTCTGGCGCAACCCGCTGCTTTCGCGCGGGCTCGACTGGCGGCAGCGCTGGAACTACTTCCATTTCGGCTGGCACTACATCATGTATGGGATCGCCTATCCGATTTTCTTTTCCGCGCCCATCTGGAGCCTGGTCACGGGGCAGTTCGTGATCGCGGCGCCGATCTGGGTCTTTCTCTGCTATCGCCTTCCATACCTCGGCCTCATGCGGCTGATGACGGCGTTCCTCACCGACAGGGCCCACGACTTCAAGGCGTTTCAAATGCAGGTCGGGCTCTGGCCGGTGTACCTGTCGGCGATCGTGACCGCGCTGACCTACCCGTTTTCCCGGCCCCCCTACCAGGTCACCGGGAAGGTGTCACGCCACACGACCATGCTGCGGCGCGCCGCGGCCTTGTGGCCAAACCTCGCCGTCATGGCTGGCTCGGCGGCGGCGATCGTCTACGGCTGCATGCACCATGCCGACAATCCGGTGTTCCTGGCCGTTGTCAGCTTCTGGAGCGCCTGGTCGATCGTGACGCTGTCGCGGTTCACATTCACCGCCCTGCTGTCCGAATGGCTGATCGGGTCATGGCCTGCCACCGTGAGCAAAATTCACGAGGCAAATTGATCGCCTCGTAGGATTTTCAGGCACCAGACCCATGCCCGATTCCGAGCCGCTCATCGATGCGGCCACGGGACCGAACGTGAGGTCCACGGAGCCGTCGGCGCTCGGGCCGTCAGCGCTCGGGATCACACTGCCGCTGTTAACGGCTCGGCGACGTGACCTTCCTCCGAGATACCGGGAGGCAGATGCGACTCGTCGTTCCAGCCACCGTACACCTCGGCCATTCCCGCCACCGCCGCCAGATATTCGTTGAAGTGGGCATCCATGACTGAACCCTCCGTGGTTGAATCACTATACGCATGTCCCACGACGTGGTTCATTCTTGCCCGAGCCTCCGGGCCTGCCCAGCTTGCCGGGGGCCGGCCTCACCGCGACCCGGCACCACGGAGAACCGCACCCGCACGTCCGGATGGGTCGTGTAGAGACGGTGCCGCTCACCGTCGAACACGAGCGTGGCGCTCGATCGCTTGGGATGCGCGGGATCGACCGGCAGGAGCGGATTGCCCACGTACTTTTCCCAGTGAATGAGATCGCAGCTCGTGGCCAGGCAGGTCTGCCACTGGCTGCGGTCTGCGACGGGGCTCGAGTGGTAGTAGGCGTAGTAGCGGCCGCAGTGCTTCACGACCTGGTCAAAGGCCACTGCGTGGAGATCGTAGGGCTCGGGCCCGCAGGCGAGCACGGGCTCGTCGCGCACGTTCGTGAATGTGACGAGGTCCCGCGACGTGGCCAGCCACACGCCCTCGTCCATCCGCTCGTAGAACAGGTGCCACACGCCGCGCTCGAGCCACACCGCCGGCGTGCCACGCGGGCCGTCGGGAATCGGCGCCCCCGATGCAAGGCGGATGTCGAGCGGGCCCCGGCGCTGCCAGCGCACGCCGTCGCGGCTTGTGAGCCGATGCGCCACATCGTGCTCCCCCTCGGCAAACATCTCGAGGCACGGCCCTCTTCGCACCACGCACACGTCCTCCACCCAGGCATCCCGCACGAGCGGGTTCCCCGGATCGCGCCGCCAGTTGAGCCCGTCCGGGCTCGTCGCATGGCCGAGGAGCCGCCGCGGATCGCGGTCGAGATTCGACCCCGTGTACCAGAGGTGCCAGCCATCCGCCGCCCGCACGATCCAGCCGCGCTCGCGGAGGTCGCGATCCCAGGCATCCCCCCCGCCCCCGGCGAAGAGCGGCGCCGCCGACACGGGGCCAAAATCCACGAGCTCCGGCGGTACTGCCTCATCGCTTCGGGCCGCCGGCGTACGCACGGCGTCGAAGCAGAGAACGAGCGTGAGCAAGGCGAGGCCGCGGTGCATGCCGAGAGCCTACCAGCCGTCAGTCGATCCAGCCGCGGCGCACGAGCCAGGTTTTCACGAGGTGCGTGGCGGTGGCATAGGCAGCCACGGTCGCGGCAAGCACCGGCCAGTAGGCCCCCGGCAATGGCACGAATCCAAACTGCCGGCCGAGCGGCGACCCGACGAGCCAGACCCCCGCGGCGATCACGGCCACCGTCGTCGCCGTGAGCGCCGCGCTCGCCCGGCTCTGCAAAAACGGAATCCGCTCGGTGCGGATCACGTGGATGATCAACGTCTGCGTGACCAGCGACTCCACGAACCAGCCGGTGTGGAAAAGCGGAGCCCGCGCAGGATCGGCGCAGCCGAAGAGAAACAAGAGCGCGGCGAACGTGGTGAAGTCGAACAGCGAGCTCACCGGCCCCACGAGGAGGATGAACCGCGAGATCTGCCCCACCGACCAGGGTCGCGGCCGGGCCGCGAGCTCCGGATCGACGTCGTCGGTGGGGATCGGCACCTGTGAACAGTCGTAGAGCAGGTTGTTGGTGAGGATCTGGAGCGGCGTCATCGGCACGAACGGCAGGAACAGGCTCGCCCCGAGCACGCTCAGCATGTTGCCAAAGTTCGAGCTCGCCCCCATGCGGACATACTTGAGGATGTTGACGAACACCTTCCGCCCCACCCGCACACCCGCCTCCAGGACCTCGAGATCCTTCTCCAGGAGCACGCAATCGGCGCTGGCGCGGGCGATGTCCACCGCCGAATCGACCGAGATTCCCACGTCGGCGGCCCGCAGCGCCGGGGCGTCGTTGATGCCGTCTCCCAGGAAGCCGACGACGTGGCCGGCCCGCCTGAGCGCCCACACGACCCGCGCCTTCTGCTGGGGCGAGAGCCGGGCCATGAGCGTGGCCCGCGCGGCGGCTGCGGCGAGCCCCGCGTCGTCGAGCGCGTCCACGTCGCGGCCGAGGAGCACGGCATCGGCGCTGATCCCCACCGCGCCGCACACCTTCCGGCTCACAAGCTCGTTGTCGCCGGTGAGGATCTTCACGGCGATCCCGCCCGAGACGAGCGCCCGGATCGCCGCGGCGGCCGAGTCTTTCGGAGGGTCCAGAAACGCCACGTAGCCGCGGAGCACGAGATCCCGCTCGTCGTCGCGGCCGTAGGCCGGCTTCGCCTCGACGTCACGGCAGGCGACGGCGAGCACCCGAAAGCCATCGGTGGAAAGCCGCTCGAAATCGCGGAGCAGCCGCTCCGGCACGGCGTGCCCGAAAGGCTCCGTTCGCCCGTCGAGCGCGAACCCCGAGCAGCGGGCGTAGACCGCCTCGGGCGCCCCCTTGCAGACGAGCAGCCGCCCCCCGCCGGGTGCCGCCACGACCACCGACATCACCCGCCGCGAGAAGTCGAACGGGATCTCGTCCACCTTCTCCCAGCCCTCTTTCGCCACGTGCTCGCGAAACTCCTCGTGGTCGAGAATCGCCCGATCGAGCAGGTTTTTCAGGCCCGTCTGGAAGTGGCTGTTGAGCCAGGCAAAGCGGAGCACCTCCGGGTCGTCGCGCAGGAGCACGTCGCAGTGCCGCTCGAGGATGATGCGGTCGAGTGTGAGCGTGCCCGTCTTGTCGGTGCAGAGCACGTCCATGCCGCCGAGGTTTTGGATCGCATCGAGATGCTTCACGATCACCCGCTCACGCGCGAGCATCAGCGCCCCCCGCGAGAGGCACACCGTCACGATCATCGGCAGCATCTCCGGCGTGATCCCCACGCCGACGGCGAGTGCAAACAAAAAAGCCTCCGCCCAGTTTCCCTTCGTGAATCCGTTCACGAGGAACACGAGCGGCACCATCACCGCCACGATCGTCACCATCAGCCAGGTGAACCGCTCCATGCCGATGTCGAAGGCCGTGGGAGGCTCGGGCTCCTCGAGCGACCGCGACATGCCGCCGAGCAGCGTCTGTCGGCCCGTCGCCACGACCACGGCCGTGCCCGTGCCGCTCGAGACGCTCGTGCCCAGCCAGCAGAGATTTTTCAGCTCGAGTGGTGAAGACCCTGCCGCATCATCGCGATCGGCGTGCTTCTCGACGGGAAACGATTCCCCTGTGAACGTGGCCTGCGCCACGAACAGATCCTTCGCGGCCAGGAGCCGCACGTCGGCGGGAATCATGTCGCCAGCCGCAAGCATCACGACGTCGCCGGGCACGAGATCCACGAGCGGCGTCTCGACGGGTGTGCCGTCCCTGACAGCCGTCGCCCGCACCCCGATCAGCGTGCGCAGGCCGGCGACGGCGGCCGCCGCCCGCCACTCCTGCACGAACCGCAGGCCCACGCCGATCACGAGCATCGCCGCCATGATCGCGGCGCTGGCCGCGTCGCCCGTGGCCAGCGACGAACCGCCGAGCACGGCAAGCAGCAGCACGAGCGGATTGAGCATCGCCCGGAGCAGGAGCGCCGCTCCCGCCTGCCCCTCCGGCTCGGCGAGCGTGTTGGGCCCGTGGGATTCGAGGCGGGCCAGAGCATCGGCGGCGGAGAGTCCCTGGCACGACGAGCCGAGACGGGCGCACGCCGCCTCGGCGTCGAGCGCCGCAAAGTCGATCGCGGGGGCACGTGCCTGGGATGCCGTCCCGTGGCGGGTAGCCTGAAAAAATGCGATCGCCCTGGGAAACGGCATGAAAACGCTCCGCCCTGAGAGCGATGGCCCAGGAGACAGTCTAGGGGCCGATCCATGCCAAAAAACGGCGACGCAATGGAACGGGGCCGCGATCCGGGCGACACTTGCGGCATGTCGCCGCCCCTTCGCCACGACTCGCTCACGCTCCGGCTCGTGCTGCCCGTCGTCGGCCTCGTGCTCACCGGCGTGCTCTTGAACGTGGCATTTTCGGCCTGGCTGGCCACGCGCCGGGCAGCCGCGGCCGCCCGCGAACGCGAGGCGCGGGTAGCCGCGGCGCTCGCTGAAAAGCGCGTGGCCCTCTCGCCCGCGGTGCTCGCCGCGCTTGCCGCGCTCACAGGCAGCGAGTTTGTGGTCTGGGATCCGCTGGCCCGCCGCGCCGGCGCCACCTCGCTGCCGCCCGAAACACTCGCCGGCGCGAGCGATGCAGCCCTCGCCGAGGCGATCGCCGCCGGGCGGATCGACTTCGCAAGCTCGTCCTACCGCATCGGCGTCGTCCGCGCGGCGGGCGTGCGGCCCGAGAGCGTGCTCGTGCTCACACCGGAAAGGCCGGCGCTCACCGCGGCCTTCGACACGGTGTGGCCGGTGCTCGCGGTGGCCGCCGGCACCCTCGGCCTGCTCGTGCCGCTGTCGCTCCGCACCACGCGGGCGCTTGCGGCCCGGATCACGGCGGTGGAACGGCACGTCGACCGAATCGCCGCCGGCGAATTCGGGGCACAGCTGCACGCGGGCCAGGGCGGCGACGAGGTCGATCGCCTGGCCGCCGGCATCGATCGGATGAGCGCCACGCTCGAGACAATGCACACCTCGCTCGTCGCCGGCGAACGGCAGCGGCTGCTCGGCCAGCTCGCCGCCGGCTTCGCCCACGAACTGCGCAACGCCGTCACCGGCGCCCGGCTCGCGATCGACGTCCACGAGCGCCGTTGCCAGGGGGCGATCCCGGCCGACGAGAGCCTCGCCATGGCGAAGCGGCAGCTCGCGATCCTCGAGGAGGAGGTGCGCGGGCTGCTTGCGCTCGGCCGCCCCACCGAGGCGGCCCGCGGCCCGGTCGCGATCGACAGCCTGCTCGCGGCGGTCCGCGATCTCACCACGCCGCGGGCGGAGCATGCGGGCGTGAAGATCGAATGCGATCTGCCCACCGGGATCACGCTCGTGGGCCGGCCCGATTCGCTGCGGGCGGCACTCGTCAATCTCGCGCTCAACGGGATCGAGGCCGCGGGCCGCGGGGGGACCATGCGGCTCACCGGCACGCTCGCCGCCGGCCGGATCGACCTGGCCGTCGAAGACTCCGGACAAGGACCGCCCGAAGCGATCCGGGCGAGCCTCGCCGAGCCGTTCGTCACAGGGAAGCCCGAGGGAATCGGCCTCGGGCTTGCGATCGTGAAGGCCGTGGCTGAGGACCACGGAGGCGCGCTTGCCTGGAGCCGTAGCCACGGCCGCACCAGGTTTGCGATCTCGCTGCCGGCGGAGAGACTGAGTGGGTCGGGCGCCCCGCGGCCGATGGAGCCTTCCGCATGAGCCGCATCCTGGTGGTCGACGACGAGCCCGCGATCGGCTGGAGCCTGCGCGAACGGCTCGGCGACGAAGGGCATGCGGTCGAAGTGGCCGCTTCGGTCGAGGCCGCCGTCGATACCTGCGGTCGGTTCACCCCCGACGCACTCTTGCTCGACGTGCGACTGCCCGGCCGTGATGGCCTCTCGGCGCTCCCCGATCTCCAGGCCCTCGCCCCCGCGGCGCGGATCGTGGTGATGACCGCGTTCGGTGATCTTGATACCGCCGTGCGGGCGATGAATGCGGGGGCGTTCGACTATGTCGTGAAGCCGTTCGATCTCGAGAGCGTGTCACAGGTGATCGCGCGGGCGCTGGCCGACCGGCCCGATGCATCCCCGCCCTCGTCCCCACCCGAGCCGGCCCGCGACGTACACCTCGTGGGCACGTCCCCGCCGATGCAGGTGGTGTTCAAGCAGATCGCGCTTGTCGCCCCGACCGATCTCCCCGTGATCGTCACTGGCGCCACGGGCACCGGCAAGGAGCTCGCCGCCCGGGCGATCCACGCCCACGGCCCGCGGCGCGACCGCCCCTTCGTGGCCACGAGCCTCGCCGCCCTCGCCCCGAGCGTGATCGAGAGCGAGCTCTTCGGCCACGTGCGCGGGGCATTCACCGGCGCCGCGGCCGACCGCACAGGCCTCTTCGATCTGGCCGCAGGCGGCACCATATTTCTCGACGAGATCGGTGAATCGCCGCTCGACGTGCAGGTGAAGCTCCTGCGCGTGCTCGATGCCCGCGAGATCACGCCGGTGGGCTCGGCGACGGCCCGGCCCGTCGACGTGCGGGTGATCGCCGCCACCAATCGCGACCTCCCGGCGGCGATCGCGGCCGGCACGTTTCGTGGCGACCTATTCCATCGCCTCAACGTGTTTCCGATCGCGATGCCGCCGCTCGCGGCGCGGCTCGACGATGTGCCAGCGCTCGTCGACTGGTTCCTGGGGCGCACGGCGCATCACGCCCGGCGGCCCGCCGTGACCGACGCCTTCATGGAGGCGATCCGCGCCCGCCCGTGGCCGGGCAACGTCCGCGAGCTCAAACACGCGGTCGACTATGCCTGCGTGGTCGCGCGGGGGGCGGCGCTCCTGCCGGAGCACCTGCCGCCGGCCGCGGGTGATGGGAAATCACCTGCGGAGATTGCGGGCGACAGTAGCCTCGCCACCGCGGTGCAGGCGTGGGTCGCCACCCATTGGCCGGCCGATGTCTCGGCGGCTGGCGACCTGCACGCCCGGCTCGTCGGCACCGTCGAGAATGCGCTCGTCGAGGAGGCGCTCGCCCGCGTCGCCGGCAATCGCACGGCCGCCGCCCGCGTGCTCGGCGTCGACCGCGCCACGCTCCGGGCGAAGATCGATCGGTAATCCCGCCGCTTTCCCCCGCTGCTTCGGGCCCGTACACTGTCGAAATTGTCGGCGGAACGCGGCCCACCGCGGCCTCCGTGATCGATTCCTTCTTCCCCTCAATGACGGAGAGCGACGATGGACATTCTCGGTGAGATCCTGAAGCAGGTGCTCGAAGGTGCCGCCCAGCAGCAGGCGCCCCAGCAGCGGGCCCCGCAGCCGCAGCCTCAGCAGCGTCCCCCGCAGGGCATGCCTTCCCCCGACGACCTCGGCGAAATCTTCAAGCAGATCTTCGGCGGCGGCTCAGCCCAGAAACTGCCCGACGTCGTCAAGCAGTTCGAGGAGAAGGGAATGCGCGACGAGGTCGATTCTTGGGTCCGCACCGGTCCCAACAAGCCGGTGAGCCGGCGACAGATCGAAGACGTGTTCGGCCAGCGCGAGCTCGAGGAGATCGCCCGCCAGCGGAACATCGACCGCGAGCGGCTCGCCGAAGTGCTCTCGCGGTACATCCCCAAGATCATCGACGAGCTCACCCCGTCGGGCCAACTCCAGGCACGTCGATAGCGCATTCGCCGACCCCTTCGCCCACCCTCCTCAAGAGCACGATGCTGACACGCACCGCGAAATGCATCGCCGCGATCGTGTCGGCCTGCGCGGTGTTCGCCGGCGGGGCGGAACGGGATTGGTCGACCGTCGAGCTCGCCTGGCGGGATGACCCACGGGCGACGGCCGACACCCCGTTTGAGGCGGAAGCTGCCCCGATGCGCCGGCAGACGCGCCGCGCCCAGCGCCGGGCGGCAGGCAGGCGGCGGATGCCGCTCGACGCAAATCCCGTCGAGGTGCGCACGCCGGGCGTGGCGCCGGAGAGGGCGCTCGATGTGTCGAGCGTTTTCGCCGCCGAAACGCCGGCTCCGCCGCTGCGGGTCGGGGCGACGCTCGATTCACCGTTCCCATCCGAGCAGAGCATGGCGGCCGGCGCGGTGATGATCCATCGCGGACAGCCTTCGCTGCCGACGGCCGACGACCGCCAGCGGTTCGATATCTACCTTCCCGCCGGCTGCTCCGCGGGAGGGATGCCGCTGGTGGTCTGGATCCACGGCGACGCCTGGCGCGACGGCTCCCGGGCCGACTGCCCGGTCGCCTGGCTCGCCGATGAAGGCTACGTGGTCGCCAGCGTCGGCTACCGGCTCACTGATACAGCCCCGTTTCCCGCCCAACTCGACGACTGCCGCGCGGGCCTCGACGAGTTGCGGCGCGCCGCGGAGGTGTGGGGCGTCGACCGGGAGCGGATCGCGGTCGTGGGGAGCGGCGCCGGCGGCCACCTCGCAGCGCTCCTCGGCCTCACGCCCGAGGCCGAGCCAGGCGTGGCAGCCGTGTGCACCGTCGCGGCGCCCACCCATCTCACCTCGCTTGGCCCCGAGCACGATCGGCCGACGTCGCCTGCAAGCCTTCTCGTCGGCGGGCCGCTCGGAGAGTTTCGCGAGGCGGCCCAACGGGCGAGCCCGCTGTCGTACGTCTCGGCTGACGATCCGCCCTGTCTCGTGATCCATGGCGACCGCGACGACTCGATCCCTGCGGCCCAGAGTGTGAAATTCGACGCGGCTCTGCGGGTTGCGGGTGTCGACAGCACCCTCGTCGTGCTCGAAGGCGCGGGGCATCGCCCGGACCTTGGCCGCACCGCGCCGGCCGGCCGGGCCCTGCTCGAGTTCCTCGACCGCACGCTCGGCCCTGGCGTCCGGGCTTCCGCCCCAGCGCCATGAAGACCCCACGCCGATCCCCGACCCGCCGCCAGTTGCTCGTGGGGGCGGGACTCGCGGGCGGAGGACTCGCGGCGGCGGCGGTGGTGGACGGCTTTCTCGTCACGCCTGGCCGCCTGCAGACGACCGCACATTCGCATGGCATCCCCGGCACACGTCCCAAACTTCGGCTCGCGCAGGTGAGCGACCTGCACCTGCACTCGATGGGCCGGCTCGAGGCCCATCTGCTCACGGCCCTGCACGATTCCCGTGCCGACCTGATCCTGTTCACCGGCGATATGATCGATAGGCGGCTCGACCTGTGGCGACTGGAGACGTTTCTCCACGAGTGCCCCACGAGCCCGCGACGGTTCGCAATTCTGGGCAACTGGGAGTATTGGTCCGGGGTGCCGACGGAGGCGCTCGAACGACTCTACGACCGCCACGGCGTCGAACTGCTCGTAAACCGTTCCGTCGAGGTCGTCGTGGCCGGCACGAGGGTGCGGATCACCGGGCTCGACGACCTGCGTGGGGGCCGTCCTGATGCCACCGCCGCGCTCGGGGCGGTGGCACCGGCGCCGAATCATCTCGTCCTCGCCCATTGCCCACTCTCCCGCGATGCCGTTTCGCTGCCGGCGGACCATCCGGTCGACCTCGTGCTCTCCGGCCATACGCATGGCGGCCAGGTCGCCCTGCTCGGCCATCCGCTCGTGCTTCCCCCAGGGAGCGGCCGCTATGTGGCCGGCTGGTATCGCGACGATGGTCCGCCGATGTACGTCTCGCGTGGCATCGGCACCTCGCTCCTCCCGGTGCGGCTGGGCACTCCGCCCGAACTCGTCCGGATCGACTGGGCTCTCGCTTGAAAAAACCCGGGGTGGCCGGCTTCGGCCGCTTTCGACCGCACGACCGCGCCAGACCGCACGCGCCGCCCGTCTTCCCCCGCCGGTGCAGTTGGCCGGCACTGCCGCCGATATCTCGTGGTGCCGCGGGTGTGTCGCCGGGTTTCATACCTGCCGATCCGCGGCTGGTCACCATCATCGTTCCTCACCAGTTGCCACAAGGTTGCCGCCCCTCATGCCAGACAAGCGCCGCAAGCCCTCGTCCGCCGTCCAGAACCCGCTTGAAACCTACCTGCGGGAGATCAACGACACGTCGCTGTTGTCGGCCGCGGACGAGAAACGGCTCGCGCACCTGATCGCCAAGGGTGATGCCGCCGCCCGCGACCACATGGTGCGGGCCAACCTCCGGCTCGTGGTGAACATCGCCCGCGGCTACGCCAACCGCGGTCTCCCGCTGCCGGATCTCATCGAGGAGGGCAACCTCGGGTTGCTCAGGGCCGTCGAGGGCTTCGATCCGGAGGT
>CAZDTC010000011.1:8686-20126 GCA_964508125.1 uncultured Candidatus Kuenenia sp. | reverse complement strand
TTCTCGACAACGTGGTGACGAGCACGCTCGCCTTCGAGCCGGCGGGTGGCGACTCGGGGCAGCGCGTGAAGGAGTATGTCGGCGGGTATGCCGACTGGCTGCGGCAACGCCCCGCTGCGGCCGAGCCCGGGGCTCCGGCCGCGCGTGCTCAGGCGGAGCGGTCGCCGCCACCACCCGCCGCATCGACCGCCCCGAAAAGGAAGCGATCGTTCAAGGAGCAGCGCGAGTTCGACTCCCTGCCGGCGGTGATCGAGGGACTCGAGACCGAGATTGCCGCCCTGCACGGGAAGATGGCGGAGCCGGACTATTTCAGGCAGTCCGGCGACCTGCTCGCCCGCGACCAGGCGCGGCTCAGCGACCTCGAATCCCGCCTCCGCGAGGCGTTCGCCCGCTGGGAAGCCCTCGATGCGGACGCGTGACGGCCGCTACCGCGTGCCGACGAAGATCGAGTTCCAACTTCCGCCGGTCGGGTGCGTGCGGGCCTTGCACACCTCCACCGCGAAGCCGGCATCCTGCATGCGGGCCACGAATCGCGGATCGCTGCCGGCCGACCACACGGCGAGCCGGCCTCCCGGCTTGAGCGCCGCCCATGCGAGGCGCAAGCCCGATGCCGCGTAGAGCCCGTCGTTGGCGGCCGCCGTCAGGCCACTTGCGCCGTTGTCGACGTCGAGCATGATGCTGTCGAACCGGCCGCGGCTTGCGGCGAGGACGTGGGCCACGTCGTCGGCGACGATCTCCACGCGCGGGTCGTCGATCAGGTCGGCTGCCAGCCCATAGGCCGGGTTGCGATTCCAGGCGATCACGGCCGGCACCAGTTCGGCCACCACGACGGCCGCGTCGGCCGCCACGTGCCGGAGCGCCTCGCGGAGCGTGAAGCCGAGGCCGAGCCCGCCGATGAGCACAGCCGCGCGCCGGCGGTCGCGGAGGCCGGCGCAGGCCAGCTCGGCGAGCCGTTCTTCCGAGTGATGCTGGCGTGTCGACATCAGCTCGGCGCCGCCTACGCGGATCAAGAGCGTGCCGTCGTGCTCGTGAAGCGTGAGCGGGGTGCCGTCGGGCGTGGTGGCCTGCTCGAGAAGGCGGGTGGATTTCATGCTTGACGTTTTCCCCGTTTCTTGATCCATCCGGGATGTCAGGTTTTTTGACCTTGATGCCGAAGTTCCCCGACGGCTGCTTCGACGCGGTTTTTCTGCGTCATTCCTCAGCCGCGCGCAGCCACACCGTCGGCACGGGTGGAACACTGGCTGAGAGCGAGCGTGGCGTGCGGCGGCCCGCAGCGGCGGGGTCGAGCGGCTCGAAGCCGATGGCCCGCGCGGGCGAGTCGGGCCCAAGCCCGAAGTCGCCGTGCTCGGGATCCTTGAAGCGCGGGTCGGCCACGATCGAACCCGCCTCCTGCCCCTCCGCCTGCCGCACGGCGAGATCCCTGCCGCCGGGAAACACCACGGGCTCGCCCGCGTGCCAGTAGCAGTTGGCCTTCGTGACGAGCCCCGTCGTCCAGTCGCCGCTGACGAGCGGCACGTCGGCCGTCCACCAGACGATGTTTCGCTCGAAGCGGAAGCTCACGTGCGGCTCGACCTTGCTCCGCTGGAGCTGCCAGTCGCGGGCGGTCGCGAACACGTTGTTCTCGATCACGTTGTCGCGGCCGTAGTGCTGGTGGAAGCCACCGGAACTCGTGCGGTAGACGAGGTTTTTCCGCATCACGATCTCGCTCGAGCCCTCGTCGGTGTAGAGCCCCCAGCCGCCGTAGTCGTGGCTCACGATGTCGTGGATGTGGTTGCCCTCCACGACGGTGCCCGGCGAGACGCCGAGCGTGTAGACGCCCCCCATGTCGGAGAGCACGCCGCGGCCGATGTCGTGGATGTGGTTGTGAGCGATGCGGTTATGGTGAGAGCCGCTGTCGGCGTAGCCCCACACCCATCCCACCGACACGCCCGTGTAGGTGAGGTCGTGGATGTCGCAGTGCTCCACGGTGCAGTGGGCGGCGTTTCCGATCCAGACGCCGACGGCTGCCGGGTGGATCCGGCCGCCATGGGCGATCGTGCAGTCGCGGACCGCGATCCGTTCAACCGCGCCCTCCGGGCCGTCGATTCGCCCGGGCGTGCCCCAGGAATGTGGACCGCCGGAAGTGCCGATGAGCACGCCGCCGCCGCCGAGATCGACGAGTTCGCACCGCTCGAGGCTGCAGTCGCCGCAGCCAGCCCCGAACTCGAACGCGTAGCGGCCCACGTGCCGCACGCAGCAGTCCGCGAAGGCCACGTGCCGCGCGCCCGTGGCGACGATGCTGCCGCCCGCGTTCACGTCCGCCTGGGGAAAGGATTGCCCCCCGGCCGGTGTCGTCCAGTTGCCATGGGCGAACGTGAGCCCCTCGAATCGCACATGCGCCACGTGCCGGCCCGACGCCGCGTCGCCGCGGAATTCGACCAGCCGGTCGAGCACCGGGGCGACCACGACCGCGGTGCCGGGCAACTCGCCGGGATGCGGGCAGTACACGAGCTCGCCCGTCGGCCGATCGAGATACCACGAGCCCTGTTCGCCGAGCGCCTCGCGCACGTTCTCCGCGAGAAACCGATGTCCCTTGGGAAACGAGGCCCACGTCACCGCTGCCCATGTGCGCCCGGAAAACGTCACGATCTTCGTCGCCGGATTCACGGGATTCGCCTCGATCGAGGCGATCGGCATCCGGCTCATCGTCCAGGAGTGGGTGGTCACGACTTCGACGTCTTCGCGATTCGCCCACTCCGGCCGGAGGTCGTCGCCGGAAAAGGCGAGCCGGTCGTGCCCCTTGCCTTCGCTTGCCGCCGACGGTTCCACCCCGTCCGCGATCGTGTGCCAGCCCGTCGCGGGCAGCACCGGCCGAAAACGCCGCTGGTCGTCGACGAAGAGTTGCGCGAACCGCCACACCCCGGCTTTCACGTCGGGGAGCTCCGCCGTCCAGCGCGGCCGGCCGCCCACGTCGGCGACACGCCAGCCGCGCACCACCCGCCCGCCGCTGACGACCGGGCGGGCTCCCGCCGCTGCCCGGATCACCGTCGGCGACGATTCCGTGCCAGAGTCGTCGGACACGAAGACGAGCGGCTCGGCCAGCTCGTGCCGGCCGTCGGCCACCTCGACGACGACCGGCGTCGCCCGGCCCGGCTCGTCGGCCCGGATCTCGCGCACCCGTTCGAGCGCCCGGCGAAGCGAGGCCACGGGCGCGTCGGCGGCCCCGGTGGCGGCATCATCGCCCACGGGCGACACATGCACGTCGGCGGCCCGGGCGGGGAGAGCGAGGCCGGCCGCAACGGTGACAGCGAGAAACGGTAACGAACGGACGATCGTGCTCATGCCCGGCCTTGAAGCGCGGAAATCGTAGCCAGATTGATGACACGGAACCGACAACGTATTCCATATATACACACACGGCGGGTGACAGTGTCAAAGCGAGCAATCACTGGTAGGCTGCGGACATGAGTGTCTTCGAAGAAAAGGAATCAGCAGCCGATGCACCGAGTTTTCTGCGCCCCATCGCGATACATCCAGGGTGAGGGCGTCACCGCGAGACTGGCCGTCGAGATGGCTGTGCTCGGCCTCCACGGGCCCGTGCTCGTGGTCGCAGGCGGTTCGGCCGTCGCGGAACTCGCGCCCGTCTGGGCTGCGGCCATGTCTGCCGCCGGCTGGCACCACCGGGAGCGCACGTTTGGCGGCGAATGCACGACGGCCGAGATCGACGCCATCGGCGCGGAGGCTCGTAGCCTCGGCGCCGGGGCGATCGTCGGGGCAGGGGGTGGCAAATGCCTCGACGCCGCCCGGGCCGCGGCCGCCGCGGAGAGCCTTCCGTTCGTGTCGTGCCCCACCGTGGCGTCGACCGATGCACCCACGAGCGCCCTGAGCGTGGTCTACACCGCCGCGGGCGTCGTCGAGGCGTACCGCATCCACGGCTGCAACCCCGACCTCGTGCTCGTGGACAGCGGCGTGATCGTCCGGGCGCCGGCCCGCTATCTGGTGGCGGGCATGGGCGACGCGCTCTCGACCTGGTACGAGGCCCGTGCGGCGGCCGCGGCCGGCCGGCCGAACATGCGGGGCGGGGCGGCGACGCAGGGTGCCCTCGCCCTCGCCCGCGCGTGCCGCGACACGGTGCTCGCCGACGGCGAGGCGGCGCTCTCGGACGCCCGCGAGCGGCGGGTGACGCCAGCGGTGGAGAGGATCATCGAGGCCAACACGCTTCTCTCCGGGCTGGGCTTCGAGAGCGCCGGCCTCGCGGCCGCCCACGCGGTGCACAACGGCCTGACCGTTCTGCCCGGCACCCACGCCTCCCTTCATGGCGAGAAGGTCGCCTTCGGCACGCTCGTGCAGATGGTGCTCGACGGCACGCCGGCGGAGGAGTTTGCCACGGTCGTGCGGTTCTGTCGCGCGGTGGGACTCCCGGTGACACTCGCCGAACTCGGCCTGCCTGCCGCGACCGCGGCTGACATCGGTGCCATCGCTGTGCGCGCCACGCAGCCCGGGGAAACGATCCACAACCTGCCGCGGCCCGTCACGGCCGTCGACGTCGCCGCCGCCATCCGCGAGGCCGACGGTCGGGCGGCTGAGATCGCCGGGCGGAACTGAGATCGATGGGTCAAGCAGCCTGTGTGTCGTGGCCGGTGCGGAGAACGGCTTGTGATGCGTGACGCGCGAGACGACTGGCGTTGCTACGATGCGGGAAAGATCCCGAGCAAAGCGGCGACGCCGCAGCTCGACGGTTTCCTGGCGGCGGTCCAGGCGACCGCCCCGACCGACCGTCCGCTCGCGTTGCTCGACGTGGGCTGCGGTATCGGCGGGATCGCCCGGCGGCTGTACGAGCGGGGTTTCTCGGTGCTGGGCGTCGACGTCAATCCAGATGCGATTTCCGAGGCGCGGCGACTCGGCGTGCCTGCCGACGCCGCCGGTCGTGGCCTGCGGTTCGCGGAGGCCGACTTCGCGGCGGATCGTTCACCCCGGATCGACGGCGGGCCGTTCGACGTCGCCGTCTGCCAACTCGTGCTGTCGATCATCGGCGACGCCCGCGACCGGGCGAACCTCCTGCGCAACGTGGGGCAAAACCTGCGGCCCGGCGGGTGGCTCTTTCTGTCGGCATCGGGCGTGTCGGACACGATCAACCCGGGGTATGCGAGGCTGTACGCAGATGACGTCCACCTGACCGGCGAGCGGCACACCTACTTCTCGCGGGACGAAGCGGGCACGGTTCTCTACACGACCCACCACTTCACGACGGACGAGCTCGGGAGCCTGCTGGAGACGGCGGGCTTGCGCGAGATCAGCCTCACGACCGAGAAGGAGTCGAGCAGCCGGCGGCCGGACGAGGCGGCCTTCTTCCATTACGCGACGTGCAGGCGGCCCTGATCGGGCCGGTGGAAGCGGCTGCTGACGTGCAGATCGGAGCACGGAAGCAGATTGAACCTACGTTGACCAAACAACAGGCTGCAGCGAGACTTTGGCGAGGCCCGATGACGGGCTCATCCGGAGGTGCATCGTGACGAAGTTCCTCCTCGCGGTGTTGGCGACGATCCTGTTTGCCGCGCGAGTGAATGCCGTCGCCACCCGCGAAGCGCGGATCGTGTCGGTGACCGCACAGCACATCCGCACCGCGCGGCGGGTGGAGGTGAAGGGCCGGCTCTTCGCCGATTGCACCGGCGACGCGACGGTCGGATACCTGGCCGGGGCCGACTACGAGGTGTCCGCGGAGGGCCTCATGGGGGCCAGCAACCTTTGGAACGTGCTCGACCAGGCGGATCGCGAGCAGGTGCTGCGATGCGAGTGCAAGGACAAGGACGCCCTGACCGTGCTCGCGGAGGCGGGCACCGTCGCCAACCTGTTCATGGCGGGGCGCAACATCAGCGTCACGCACGAGGCGCTGGGCGCGGTGCGGGTGATGCGGACGTGCGGCATGATGGGCGAGATCATCGGCAAGGCGGCCTGGGTCTGCGTGCGGCACGGCACCTCACCGCGCGGCGTCTACGAGCACCACCTGCCGGTGCTCCGGGAGTTGATGGAGCAGCCCGGGGCGTTGCGGCGCGACGCGATCGACGGCCCGCTGGCGGCCCCGCGGTGAGCGCGGTGGCGGATCGACCAAGGGCGGTAAAATGCAGCCACCTGCCGTCTGGAGTCGGAGCCGGGAATCAAGCGAGTTCTTTTCGTGTGCGTCGAAAATTCCAATCGGAGCCAGATGGCAGAGGCATTCGCCCGCATACACGGGGCTGGCCGGGTCGAGGCTGCGAGCGCCGGGTCGAAGCCATCCGGGCGGGTGAATCCGAAAGCCGTCGAAGCCATGAAGGAACTGGGCTACGACCTGACCACGCACGCCTCGAAGGGAGAAGGTGAAATACCTCCTCGCCGCCCTTGAAGCCGCCCACTGAGGACCTGCCAATGACTGTGAAAGAGTTCTGCCGGGCGCTCGACAGCAACCCCGGCGCGAAGATGCACTGGATGCTGCCGGACAAGTCCTTCGTCCCGGCGCACTACCACATCACCGAGGTCGGCAAGGTTCAGAAGGATTTCATCGACTGCGGTGGCACGGTGCGATCGACGCAAGCGTGCGTGCTGCAGGTGTGGGTGGCGAATGACGTCGATCACCGGCTGGAGACCACGAAACTGGCGGCGATCATGCGAATCGCCGGTCCGCTGCTCCAGTCCGATAACCTGCCCGTGGAGGTCGAGTACGAGGAAGGAGTGATTTCCCAGTACCCGATTGGCGGCATGGAGCTCACGCCTTCCGGGTTGCTCTTCTACCTCGGTACGAAGCACACAGCCTGCCTCGCGCCGGAGAAGTGCAAGGTGGGCGACACGGGCTGCTGTTGACCGGTCGCCACGCGGCGCCAAGTGACCCAGGCCCTGAAGGAATCGGGTGGGCACCGAGGTGCTCGAGACGGCAACAGTCCAGCAGGCGATCACGATGACACCACGCGACCAGAGCGCATCACCGTCCCGCGACGTCGGCCCCGCTCACGCGGCGGGGGGCCTCAACTGCAATCGCCGGGGGTTTCTGGCTGCGGGAGCCGGGGCCGTCGGCATGGCTGCTCTCGCCGACCGGTGTCGGGCCGAGCCCGCTGCAGAGCAGGCGGCCGACCTGCCCGCCGGCCCGGCGCTGCCGCCGGTGCCGATTCCGCACTTTCCCAGCCGGCTGCATGCGTTCGTCTGGAGAAACTGGCCGCTGGCAACGCCGGAGCGCTTGGCGCGGGTCGTCGGCTGCGAGCCCGCCGCGATCGAGCGCATCGGCAGGGCGCTGGGGCTCGGCGACCCGCCGCCGATCCCTCCCGACCGGCAGTCGCGGGCGTACGTCACCATCATCAAGCGGAACTGGCACCTGCTTCCCTACGGTCAACTTCTCGATCTGCTGGGCTGGACGGCGGAACGCCTGGCCTTCGCGCTGCGCGAGGACGACGCTTTGTTCGTGAAGCTGGGCAGCCTGAAGCCCGCCTGCGAGCCGCTGCGGTTCGCGCAGGCCGATGCCGGGTGCCTGCGACGGGAGGAGGAGATTGCCGCCGTCGTCGCCGAGTTTTTTCCGAACGCGGCGTGCCCGCCCGACGACGACCTCTTCGGGTTTGTTGCCGGGCTCTCGCAACTGCCTGCCGTTCTGCCGCCGCCGCGTCCGGCCGGCGAGCCTCCCCGTTTGTGCTTCTCATACTTCGCGCTCACCGGCGATCCGCTCTTCGAGCAGCAGGCCGACCCGTTCCCCGACGGGCTGCTCGCCAGGCTTGCCGAGGCAGGAGCCAATGGAGTGTGGCTGCAGTGTCCGCTGTTCACGCTCGCGCCCTTTCCCTGGGATGCATCGCGGAGCGCCGGTCACGAGCGGCGGCTGGAGAATCTCCGGCGGCTTGTTGCCCGCGCCGGCCGGTTCGGCATGAAGATCTACCTCTACCTCAACGAGCCGCGGGCCATGCCGCTGTCGTTCTTTGAGCCGAGGCCCGACTTGCGGGGTGTCGTCGAAGGCACGCATGCGGCGCTCTGCACGAGCGTCCCGGAGGTGCGAGAGTATCTGATAGAGGGCGTGGCCCACGTAGCGCGAGCGGTTCCCGATCTCGGCGGCTTCTTCAGCATCACCTTCTCGGAAAATCTCACCAACTGCTGGTCGCACAACGGCGGCCGTGGCTGCCCCCGCTGCGGGCCGCGTGGCCCCGGGGCGGTCGTCGCCGAACTCAATCCCCTGTTCCGCGAGGGCATCCGCCGCGCCGGCACACGAGCCACGCTGATCGCCTGGGACTGGGTCTGGAACGACGACTGGGCCGGCGAGGTGATCGACCGGCTGCCGTCGGACGTGCCGTTGATGAGCGTGAGCGAATGGAGCGTGCCGATCGAGCGGGGGGGCGTAAGCTCGGAGGTGGGCGAATACGCGATCTCAGCGATCGGGCCCGGGCCGCGGGCCCTGCGGCACTGGGAGCTGGCCCGCCGCCGGGGCCTCCCGCTGTTCGCGAAGATCCAGGCCGGCACGACGTGGGAACTCTCCCCCGTTCCCTATGTTCCTGCGGTCGAGAACGTCGCCCGCCACGCCGAGAATCTCCGTCGGCTGGGCGTCGACGGGCTGATGCTCAGCTGGACGCTTGGCGGCTATCCTTCGCCCAACATGGAGGCCATCGCGGAGGTGATGGACGGACGCACCGTGGCCGACGCCATGCACGCCGTCGCCGTCCGCCGTTACGGCGAACCTCTGGCAGACGCGGTCGTGGAGGCCTGGCGGGCCTACTCGACGGCGTTCGCCGAGTATCCCTACCACATCAGCGTCCTCTACAACGCGCCCCACCAGCTTGGCCCGGCCAACCTGGTGTGGGCTGAGCCGACGGGCTACAGGGCCACGATGGTCGGATTTCCATACGACGACCTCGATGGCTGGCTGGCGAGCTACCACGACGGGCGGCAGGTGCTCTTCTACGACCCGCCGATATTCGCGGGGCAGTTCGAGAAGGTGGCCGCCGGCTTCACCGCCGCGCGGAAGCGGCTGCTGGCGGCCGGAGCGTCGGCACTGGGTGTCGAGCCCAGGCACCGCGTGGCCCTGGAATTGGAATGCGGCGTCGTCGAGGCGGCCGAGATCCACTTCCGGAGCACGGCCAACCAGGTCCGCTTCGTGATGGCCCGCCGCGCCGCCGCGGCCGCGCCGCAGGACGACGCGGAGCAGCGCAGGATCATGGCGGCGATCCTCCGCGACGAGATCGAACTGGCTCGCCGTCTCCACGCCCTCCAGCGCCGCGACTCGCGCATCGGGTTCGAGGCCTCGAACCAATACAACTATGTTCCCGTCGACCTGATGGAGAAGGTCGTGAACTGCCGGCAGTTGCTCGGGCTACTGGCGGCCGAGTGAGCCCCCCGCCCTCGGCGGCGGCGACCGCACTGGCGAGCAGCATCGGCGGCACGAGCAGCACGCCGAGATGGATGCGAAGCATGGCTGTGACATCCTGGTGGGCATGAGGATAGTCGGCCGCCTGCGCGTCGGCAAGCGTCGGCCGGACGCCAGCCCCTCGACTTTCAGCCGTAGCCAGCCGGCGCGGCGGACGGAGTGGACGCCATCATTGCACAGGCATCCCGTCGGCCGACAGCATCAGGCGGTCCCACACCGACAAGCTCGTGGCTGTGCTGGGCCGCACTTCGATGGAATCGTCGATCCAGCGCACGGAGCCGTCGGTCATGCAGACGAACACTCCCGCCTGGTGCAGGCTTCGAGCGGTCGCCTGTCCCGACTCGGGCCTTCCCGCGGGTCCGTAGCATCCCATCCGCAGCGCCACCAGCCTGTCGCCGCCCGCCGCCGTCCTCACCTGATCGCAGTTGAAGATGTCGTCCGCGAACGGCTCGGCGCAGTTCGGGCCATAGTTGTCGCCGTCGATTCCGCCGTGGCCCCAGATCGACGACGCCCCGGCGACGCCGAGCGCCCAGACTCCTCGGTTGTCGTACGGGAAGAGTCCCGCGCGGATCTCTGCGAGGAGCACGGTTTTCGATGTTCCGTCGATCACTTCCTGGATTCGCACGGCCCTGTTGAACCCCATCATCCCGCGCACCAGACTTCTGCCCCAGGCCTCGGGCGTCGATCCCGTCTTCGGGCTGGCTGGGTTGAGTTCGCCGAGCGTCGCGTTCGCGGCGTAGTTTGCCCGGGCCCAGTTGTCGCCGAGCGCTGGCGTGTCGACGCCCTGCGAACCCATGAACGGGCTGCCGTTGAAGGAGTCGGTCGGGCAGAGGAACACGGGCAGCCTGGTCGACCTCACGGCCTGGTTCGAGGCGTGCGCAGGTGAAACGGCGCGGTTGTATGTATCGTAGAGTCGCTGTTCTTCGATGCCCGGCAGCACGGACACGACCCAGCTCTCCCTGGCGACTGCACCGTTGGCGTCGGACGGAGTGCTGCCGGGATCACCCTTGACCGCCGCCGGGAATGTTTTGTTGACCGTCTCGAAGTTCAGCAGGGCGAGCGCGATCTGCCTGATCTTGCTCTGGCACGACACGCGCCGCGCCGATTCCCGCGCGGCTTGAACCGCCGGCAAAAGCAATCCGATCAATACCCCGATGATCGCGATCACGACGAGCAGCTCGACGAGCGTGAAACCGCGATCGGGATTCACCCGAGATTCTCCGACGCCGGGCGTGGATGGCAACGCTGGGGTCCTCACCGTTGATCGCTCGGGCGCCAGTGCCGAGTCGCCGACAGGATAGCGGCGGCCTCCTGGGCGGCAAGGCCACGGGCCGCGAGGGTGTCCGTGATCCGCGGGCACCCAACATCCCGCTGAATCCACTGAATCCAGTGGAAAGCCGGCTGCCCCGCGACGTCTTCTTGATCTCGCACGCCCCGCTGCCAACAGTTCGCCGTCGCCAATCTTGGAAGACGAGTTGTCGGGGTTTCGCTTCTTCGCGGAGCCTCTGCACAGCGTAGGCCAATGCGAGTGATTGCCCCGCGGCAATCTCTCCTGCGTTGGCTTCTTTTTTGTGCGACGGCATTCACGCCGTCGCGTGTCGAGTCAGCGGACGACGCGTTCTTGAGAACCCGTTCGTGGAGCTACTCAATGCACACTGCTCGTTGCTCTTGTTTTCGCCGGTCTGTTCCGTCGCTGTTTTCTCCAGAGTGTGATTACCGCGGCGTGTTCGGTCGCAGTGGCCGTCGTGTGTCTCCGTTTCTGGCGGTGGCCGCGATGCTGGTCGTTGTTGGCGGGCTCTGCCGGCCTGCTGACGCGCAGGTGGTCGCCTGGGACTTCACGTCGACCAGCGGCAGTTGGACTCAGCAGAACGTGGCGCAGGTGGGCCCGCCGCCGGCGAACCCAAAGTGGGAGTACGGCGCGACCTTCCTAAGTGGAGCCCGATGGAGCGTGTCGAGCGGGGAAACACCGGCAACGGGTAACTACCTGACCAGTCCGTTGATCAAGCTGGACGTTCCGGCAGACAAGTTCACCTTCACGATGGCGCATCGCTATCGATTCAAGAGCGATGACGACAAGGACGACAAGGACGACAAGGA
>CAZDTC010000011.1:0-8586 GCA_964508125.1 uncultured Candidatus Kuenenia sp. | reverse complement strand
CGCATCGCTATCGATTCAAGAGCGATGACGACAAGGACGACAAGGACGACAAGGATGAAAAGTCAACGCCCATTCCTCTCGAAGCTGGGCAGCTCGAATACAGTCTCGACGGCGCGAAGTTTCTGCCGGTGTTCGACACCGACTGGGTGACGAGCGGAATCGTCAGCGGCAACGTCTCGCCGTTCGTGAACTACGCAAACTGGGTTCCTCCCAGGTACGTCCCGGGAGCAAACGAGTTTCCCTTGATCCAGGACGGCGCCTCGTTTGTCGGTTCCTCGCCGAGCCTGCCGAGCTGGGTCGGCAGTCAGACGCAGACCGTGGATTTTCCTGGCTCAACAACCACACTTCAGTTCCGGCTCACGCATGCCAACCTCGGCAAAGACGATTTTTTGACCGCGAGCATTCTTGGCGGCGAAGGTGGCGACGAAGCCTGGTGCAAAGGAGACTGGGGCTACGGCAAGGGCGGATGGGAAGTGCGGTGGGCGGAGGTGGAGATCGTGAACCTGCCCGAGCCCTCCACCTCCGCCATGCTGGGCGTGTGCTTGAGTCTCGCGGCCCTGATGTGGTGGCGGCGGCTGCAAACAGCGAAAGCGGCTGCCTGAGCGGGCGGCTCGTGATGGGGTGATCTCACGCTGGGCAGGGCATCGCACGATGCTCTGCCCGGTCGTGTTTTTGGGCCGGGCCGATGAGGCCGAGCGAGTCGCGGAGGGCTGCCTGGGCGGTGTGGCCGGGACGAGCGAGGGCGTGGAGTAGCAGCACCTCTCGCGGCGGATTCGTGAGCATCTTCTCCGGTACTGTGCACGGCCGCCCTTCGCGCTGGAGCGACTCTCCTGAAGCTGGCCTCGACGGCGGTCTTTCCAGCGAGATCGAAAGCGCTGCCTTTCATGAAGACTTTCCTTCCTGGTTCGGGATGCGGCCGATCATCGGATACTGCTCGGCTTCGAACACGGTGCCACTGATCGGTCGGCTGACGGGACTGACCCAGTAGATGGCGGCCTCGGCGATGCCCTCAGGCGTGAGGAGCTGTCCCGAGGGGACGGCGTAGGCGGGCAGCGTGTCGGGCCAGTTTTCCGGCAGCCCGTCGGCCCGCTTGGTGGCGTATTCGTTGTCGGTGAGCGTCCAGCCCACGTTCATCTGGTTGACCCGCACCCGCTGCGGGCCGAGCGCGTCGGCGAGATTGCGGGTAAGCGTCATCAGCCCCCCCTTGCTGACGGAGTAGGCGAGCATATTCGACTGCCCGCAGTGCGCGAGCACGCTGCCGATGTTGAGCACGCAGCCCTGCGACTTCCGGAGCGCGGGCAGGAGCGCGCGGATGAGCATCAGGGGCGCCCGCAGATTGACGGCGATCATGCGGTCGAAGAAGGCCGTGTCGGTGTCGGCGACGTCGGCCCGGGCCGTCAAGGCCGCGTTGTTGACGAGCGCGTCGAGCCCGCCGAAGCAGGCCACGGCGGCGGCGGCGAGCTCCGCCGGGCACCGCTCGTCGGCCAGGTCGCCCGTCAGGAACGCGGCGCGGTCCGTCCCGAGCTCCCGCCGCAGGCTCTCGCCGCGCGCCGCGTCGCGGCCGTGGAGGACGACGCGGGCCCCCTCCTCCACGAAGCGTCGCGCCATCGCGGCGCCGATGCCGGTGGTGCTGCCGGTGATCACGATGATGCGGTCGTGCAGTCGCATGGTCTGGCTCATGCGGCTGAGACGGCCCGCTGACGGGAACTGCCGAGCCCCTCGAGGCCGAGCCGTTCGTGTCCGGGAGCGCCGAAGCGGATGAGTTTCATGGGAGGCGTTCCTGTCGGGAATAAGGATCGGGGGTGTTCGGGTTCGTCAGTGGTTGTGCCTCGGCACCGTGCCGCAGACCGCCCGGTAGGCGCAGGCGAACTCCAGGCATCCGCCCGTGTGCAGCTGGCCGACGTGGCTGCGATACAGCTCCTGCCAGGGGGTGGCCGAGACCGGCGCGGCAGCCCACGCGGCGGTGTCGCGGGCCTCCCATTCCGGCCCGGGCACGAGCGCGGTGACGCGGCGGGCGTTCAGGTCCACCCGGACTCGGTCGCCCGTGCGAAGTCGCGCGAGACCCCCGCCGGCGAAAGCCTCCGGGGAGGCATTCAGGATCGACGGGCTGGCGGCGGTGCCGCTCTGCCGGCCGTCGCCCATGGTCGGCAGCTCGCGGACGCCGGCCCGCAGCATGGCGTCGGGCGGCTGCATGTTCACCACCTCGCCGCTCCCGGGGAAGCCGAGCGTGCCGCAGCCGCGGATCACGAGCATGGTCCGCTCGTCGATGGCGAGGGCCGGATCGTTCAACCGGGCGTGATAATCCTCTGGTCCGTCGAACACGACGGCCCGGCATTCGAAGGCGTTTTCGTCGCCCGGCGTGCTGAGATACCGCCGCCGGAAGTCCTCCCTGATCACGCTCGTCTTGAGGAGCGCGGCCGCGAAGAGGTTGCCAGAGAGCACGAGGAAGCCCGCCCGGGTGCGGAGCGGAGACGTGACGCTCCGGATGACGGTCCCGTCTGGCGCCGGTGCGGCCGCGACGTTCTCGGCCAAGCTGCGATTCGTGACGGTGAGCGCGTCGCCGTCGAGCAGGCCGTGCCGGAGCAGCTCGCCGACCACGACGGGCAGGCCCCCGGCCCGGTGGAAATCCTCGCCCAGATGCCGGCCCGCGGGCTGGAGATCGACGAGCAGCGGCAGGTCGTAGCCCTCGCTCTCCCAGTCCTCGATCCGCAGCTCGACGCCGGCGTGGCGGGCGATGGCGAGCAGGTGCGGCGGGCAGTTCGTGCTGCCGCCGATGGCCGTGTTCACGCGGATCGCGTTCACGAGCGCGGCGCGGGTGACGATCCGCGACGGCCGCAGGTCCTCGCGAACCATCTCCACGACCCGCCTGCCCGCGGCATGGGCCAGCTGGCCTCGCTCCCGGTAGGGCGCCGGAATGCTCGCGCTGCCCGGCAGGGCCATGCCCATCGCCTCGGCGAGACAGTTCATCGACAGGGCGGTGCCCATGACGTTGCAGTGCCCGGCGCTCGGCGCGGAACCCATGAGCAATTCCGTGAACTTTCTCCCGTCGATCTCGCCGGCGGCGAACCTCCGCCGCGCCTCCCAGATGATCGTGCCCGCGCCGGCGAGCTCGCCGTCGAGGTAGCTGTTGAGCATCGGGCCGCCGTTGAAGATCAGGGACGGCAGGTCGGTGGTGCACGCGGCCATCAGTGCGGCGGGCGTGGTCTTGTCGCAGCCGGTCGTGAACACGACGCCGTCCAGTGGATAGCCGTGCAGCACCTCCACGAGGCCCAGGTAGGCGAGGTTCCGGTCGAGCGCCGCCGTCGGCCGCCGCACCGACTCCTGGAGCGGGTGCATGGGGAATACGAACGGCACGCCCCCTGCATCCCGCACGCCGTCGCACAGCCGCGTGACGGTCTGCAGATGGGCGCGGTTGCACGGCGCCAGGTCGCTCGCGCTCTGCGCGATGCCGATGACCGGACGGCCGCCCTGCAGCTCCCCGGGTGTGAGGCCGTAGTTGAGGAAGCGCTCCAGGTAGAGCGCCGTCATCCCCGGATTCGCCGGGTCGTTCCACCACTGCTCGGAGCGGAGCTTCATGACGCGATGACCGGCTTGGGCAGGGAGATGACCTGCAGGTCGAGGAATTCGCGGATGCCTTCCTGGCCCCCTTCCGCGCCGATGCCGCTCTGCTTCATGCCGCCGAAGGGAATCTCGGCCTTCAGCGGCCGCCATTCGTTGACGCCCACGATGCCGGCCTCGAGCGCCTCCGCCACGGCCCGGCACTGGGCGAGGTCGGAGCCGTAGACGTAGGCCGCGAGCCCGAAGGGGGTCTCGTTCGCGCGGCGGACGGCGTCGGTGACGCTCGTGTAGCGCAAGAGTGGAATCACCGGGCCGAAGATCTCCTCGCGGGCCACCCGCATCTCGTCGCGGACGCCGGCGAGCACCGTGGGAGGGAAGAAGCTGCCTTCGCGGAGGGCCGCGTCGCGCTCGAAGCTGCGGTTTTCGCACACGACGCGGGCGCCGGCGGCCCGCGCCTGCTCGACGAGCGCTCCCACCTCCGCGCACGCCTGGCGATGGATGAGCGGCCCGGCCTCCACGCCGTCGGCGAGGCCGTCGCCCAGCCGCGCCGCGCCGACGCGGGCCGCAAGTCGCTCCGCGAGCGCGGCCTCGTCGGCCTCGTGCACGAAGATGCGGTTGGCGGTGACGCACACCTGCCCCGAGACCAACAACTTGAGCCGCGTGAGCTGGTCGGCGACGAAATCGAGTTCGGCGTCGGGCAAGACGACGAAGGGGGCGTTGCCGCCGAGCTCGAGCGACAGCCGCTTGATGCCGGCCGCCGCGGCGGTCATGAGCGCGCTGCCCGTGGCGGTGGAGCCGGTGAGGCTGAGCACCCGCACCGCGGGATGATCCGCCAGCACAGTGCCGATCACGGAGCCGGGGCCGGGCACGATCTGCACCACTCCGTCGGGCAGGCCCGCCTCGCGCATGAGCGGGGCCGTGGCCAGCGCGATGAGCGGCGTCAGCTCCGCCGGCTTCCACACGCACGCGCAGCCGGCTGCCAGCGCGGCGGCGACCTTCTTCGCGCCCTGCGCGAGTGGGAAATTCCAGGGCGTGATCAGTCCGGCGACGCCGGCCGGCCGGTGCTCGATGAGAAACTCGCGGCCCGCCTCCGGATGGGGGGCGATGCGACCGTACACCCGCCGCGCCTCCTCGCCGAACCACTGGAAGAAGCTTGCCGCGTATTCCACCTCGCCCGCGGCCTGGGCGTAGGGCTTGCCCTGCTCGGCCGTGAGCAGCCGCGCGAATTCGTCCTTCCGCGCGAGGAGCAGGGCCGCGATCCGCTTCAGCACGTTGCCGCGCTCGGCGGCGGACACGCTCCGCCACGACCGCTGGGCCTTGACCGCTCCCTCGACGGCCTGCGTCACCGCCGCGGCGTCCGCCCGCGACACCTCCGCGAGCATGGCCGTGGTCGCGGGATTGCGGACGGCGACGGACTCGGCGCCCGGGCACCAGCGGCCGTCGATCCAGGGATGCGGCTCGAACCAAAACGTGGGAAGCGTTTTCTTGCTCATGCGTTCAGGCGGGCGATGATCGCCTCGCCCATCTCACGGGTGCTGGTAGCGGGGGGATCGGTGGCGACGCGGATGTCGCCGGTCCGCTTCCCATCGGCGATGACCGCCGCGACGGCCCGCTCCACGGCGCGGGCAGCCGCGTTGTGGCCGAGGCTGTGTCGCAACAGGAGGGCCGCCGAGAGGATCTGGGCGATGGGATTGGCGATGCCCTTTCCCGCGATGTCCGGCGCCGTGCCGCCGGCAGGCTCGTAGAGCCCGAAGGCCCGCCCGGATCTCCCCTCGGCGTTGAGGCTGGCGCTCGGCAGCATGCCGAGGGAGCCGGCCAGCGCCGCGGCCTCGTCGCTGAGCAGGTCGCCGAAGGTGTTTTCGCAGAGCAGCACGTCGAAGTGGCCGGGCCGCAGGAGCATCTGCATCGACGCGTTGTCGGCCAGCATGTGCTCGAGCGTCACGTCGGGGAACTCCCTCCCCACCTCGCTGACGACCTCCCGCCAGAGGATGCTCGACTCCAGCACGTTCGCCTTGTCCACGCTGGTCACGCGGCGGCGGCGACGCTGCGCCTCGCGGAACGCCACGCGGGCGATGCGGACGATCTCGTTCGTCGTGTAGACCATCGAATCGACGGCCCGCCGCTGGCCGTCCGCCAGGAGCGTCGTCTCCTTGGGATGGCCAAAGTACAGCCCGCCGGTCAGCTCGCGAATCACCAGCATGTCGACGCCGCCGGCGGTCCGCTCCCGCTTGAGCGGGCAGGCATGCTCCAGATCGGGATAGAGCTGCACGGGCCGGAGGTTCGCGTAGAGTTCGAACTCCTGCCGCAACCGCAAGAGCGCGGCCCGCTCCGGCCGCTCCGCCTTGGGCACGGTGCCGTCGCGATCGGGCAAGCCGACGGACCCGAACAGGATGGCGTCGCTCGACCGGCACAGCGCGAGCACGTCGTCTGGCAACGCCCGCCCCACGCTGTCAATCGCCGCCCAGCCCACGGGGGCCTCCGTGATCCGCAGCGGCAGGTCGAACAGCCGCTCGACCGCCCTGAGCACGAGCACGGCCTCCCGCATCACCTCGGGACCGATGCCGTCGCCCGCGAGGGCCACGATGGAAAATGGTTCACGGCTCATGATGCGGGAGAGAGCACGGCGTGGTAGATGCGGGTGGCGTCGGCGACGGTGACGTCCCGGGGATTGGGATCCATGAGCCGCCGGTTCGCGACGGCCGCGGCGGCCATGTCCGGGATCGCCGCGGCCGGCACCGGCGTCCGCCGCAAGGCGGCCCGCAGGCCGATGTCGGTCGCGATGGCGTCGAGCCTGTCGGCAAACGCGTCGGCTGGGAGACTACCCCAGCCGAGCGCCGCGCCAAACATGGCGAAATCAGCCGCGCTGATCGGCGCGTTATGCCGCATCATCTCGCCGACGAAGCAGCCGGTGATGACGCCGTGAGGGATGTGGAATCGTCCCCCCAGCGGCAGCGCGAGCGCGTGCACCGCGCAGCACGAGGCGTTCGCGAAGGCCATGCCGGCGAGGTGCGATCCGATCGCCATGCCGTCGCGGGCCTCGTGGCAGCCGGGATCGCGGCACGCGACCTCCAGCCAGCGACCGAGGTGTCGAGCCGCCTCGAGGGCCAGCCCCCGGGCGATCGGCGTCGCGTTCCGCGCGATGAAGGCCTCCACCGCGTGAACCATCGCGTCCATGCCCGCCGCGGCGGTCACGTGCTGCGGGAGCCCGTCGGTGAGGGCCGGGTCGACGATCGCGATGTCGGGCAGGAGGCACGGATCGACCACGCCCGACTTGTTGCCCGTCGTGTCGTCCGTCAGGATCGCCACGAACGTCGCTTCCGAGCCGGTGCCCGCCGTGGTGGGGATGAGCACGCTGGGCAGGCCGCGGCCGCCCGCCTTGCCGATGCCGAGGAATTCACGGGCGGGCTTGCCGTGCCGGGCGCACAACGACGCCACCTTCACGGCGTCCATCACGCTGCCGCCCCCGAGGGCGAGCACCGCGTCGGCCTTGGCCGCGACGATCCGCGACGCAAGCTCATCGACGACCGCGATCGGCGGCTCGGGCGGCACCGCGGAGAACGTGTCGGCAAGCAGGCCCGCGGCCTCGAGGGGCCGCGCCACCCTGCCCGTGAGGCCCGCGGCCTCCACGCCGGCGTCGCTCGCCAGAAACACCCGCTGCCAGCCGTGGGCCTGGCAGATGGGCAGCAGCCCCTCCGACGTGCCGCGGCCCGTGATCACCCGTCGCGGGAGGTGGTTTTCGAAAGTCCGCATCGTGCTCGTCATGCGGGAGATCATGACAGGTGGAGGCCGGCCCATCTCACCGCCGCGTCTCACGCACTGCCCGGATCGTCTCACGTCCCGCGGCAATCCTTGGCTAGGAGTGATAAATTATGGGCCATGGCCGTCCTGCTCGAGAGCATCCGCTTCGCCCCAGGGGAACTCCTGCGCCTGCTGCGCTGGGACGGGAACGCCCGGATTCTGCTGGCCTTGGAGGCGGGCGGCCGGATGGCACCGGAGGCCGGCATGGGCAGCCGCTGGCACAGCCACGCCGAGTTCGAGTTTACCGTCGTCACGCGGGGGGCCGGGCTCCGCTACGTCGGCGATCACGTGCAGGCGTTCGCCGATATGGACTGCGTCCTCGTCGGCAGCCACCTGCCGCACTGCTGGATGGAACAGGGCCGCACCGCCGGATACTCCCTGCAGTTCCACCTGCCTCCCGACCTCGTGCTCGACCACCTCGGCGGCGGCCACGAGGTGCGGCGGCTGGCCGGCGCCGCTGGTCACGGCCTGCGCTTCGGCCCCGCCGTCGCCGCGGCCGCCCTCGCCCTGCTCGACCGCATGGCGGCGGACGGCAAACTGGCCCGCACCGCACTGCTCCTGGAACTGCTGGCCATGCTCCAGCACGCGCAGCACGCGGACGCCGTGCCGCTCAGTCAGGCGCGCGTGACTGCCGTGAAAGACGGCGCCGCCAGGCCGCGGATGGACCGCGTGGTGCAGTGGATCCTCGATCGGTTTTCCCAGCCGCTCACGCTCGACGAGGCCGTGCGGCGGAGCGGCATGAGCCGGGCCACGTTTTGCCGCCAGTTTCTCAGGCACACGGGCAAGACCTTCGTCGCCTTCGTGACCGACGCGCGGCTCGCCCACGCCCACCAGCTCGTCGCCAACACGACCCGCCCCATCGCCGACATCGCCTTCGCGAGCGGCTTCGGCAGCCTCACCCGCTTCAACGCGGCATTTCAGGCGCGGTTCGCGCGGGCCCCGCGGGAGCTCCGGAGCGCGGTCACGGTCCACGCCACGGGCCGCGAGACGGGTCCCCGTCGTGAACGATGTTTTTGATGTGATCCCCCTCGAGACCGGCGACCAGGTCGCTCCTCCGTATGAAACGACAGAACCCGCGGCTGGAAGCCGCGCAAAAGACAGCCCGCCGGGGCCACGATGGCCGGGCTTGCGCACGACCGCCCGCCTGGATGGCGGGCCTGAAAGCAAGCAAGCCCGGGCCACGATGGCCGGGCTTGCGCACGACCGCCCGCCTGGATGGCGGGCCTGAAA